>JAURZN010000095.1 GCA_030653355.1 Gallionella sp.
GCCCCACGTTATCGCGCTCTGCCGCCATCGCCAGCAGACGATACAACGCACCACTGTCGAGATAATGAAAACCCAACTGCATGGCAACACGCTGCGCCACCGTACCTTTCCCGGAGGCGGACGGGCCGTCAATCGCAATCACCGGCACAGCCTGCGTCACACTGGCAAGTTCCGAAAAATAGTCAGGGAAGGTTTTAGCCACGCAAGCGGGATCATTGATACGGATTCCCTGCGCACCAAAGGCTGCCAGCGAGAAACACATCGCCATGCGATGATCGTCGTAAGTGTCGACGCCTTCGGCAGGATTGAGGATCAAAAAACCCGGATCGAGGATTGAGGAGTGAGTAGTGAGTAAAGCAGCAGAGCCGCTGTTTTTATTCAATCCTCGATCCTCGCTCCTCAATCCTGCAATTCGAATGTAGTCCGCGCCCTCTTCCACTGTCGCGCCTACTTTGCGCAACTCGGTCGCCATCGCCGCGATACGGTCGGTTTCCTTGACGCGCCAACTGGCAATATTGCGCAACGTGGTTGTGCCTTCGGCGTACAGGGCTGCGACAGCCAATGTCATTGCCGCATCAGGAATGTGATTGCAGTCGAGATCAATGGCTTTCAGCTTCCCGCCTACAGGCGCGCAAGCCGTGATCCAATTTTCGCCCATTGTGATCTGCGCGCCCATCTTTGCCAACACTTCGGCGAAACGCACGTCACCCTGCACGCTGTTGCTGCCCACCCCTTCCACCCGCACCGGCCCGCCGCCTATCGCGCCCGCAGCCAGAAAATAGGATGCGGACGACGCATCACCTTCCACGTATATCGTGCCGGGACTTTGATAGCACTGCCCGCCAAAGACGACAAAACACTGCCAGCCCTGCCGCTCAACCTTGACGCCAAAACGCGCCATCATCGCCAGCGTGATCTCGATGTAAGGCCTGGAAATCAGTTCGCCCAGCACCTCGACTTTTATAGTCTGTCCGGTCAGCGGCAGCGCCATCAACAAACCCGTGAGGAATTGACTCGACACATCGCCGCGCACCTGCACCGTGTCGCCCGCCAATACAGCAGGAGAAATCTGCAACGGCGGGAAACCTTCATTGCCCAGATAGCCAATATTCGCTCCCAGCTGGCGCAAGCCGTCCACCAGATCATTGATAGGCCGTTCGTGCATGCGCGCCACGCCGGACAATGTGTAATTTCCGCCTGCCAACGCCAGCACCGCCGTCAACGGACGAAAGGCCGTACCCGCATTACCCAGAAACAATTCGGCCTGTTTGACCGGAAACTTCCCGCCGCAGCCAGTCACGTTATAGGCATTCCCGCCCAACGACTCAATCCTGACACCCAGCGTTTGCAAGCCTTCAAGCATACGATCCGTATCATCCGAGCGCAGCAGATCGCGCACCTCGGTCGTGCCCTGCGACAGCGCGGCCAGCAGCAACACGCGATTGGATATGCTTTTCGATCCGGGCAGGACCACCGTACCACGCGCAGACAACAAAGGAGGCAGATCGATATACTCAATGTGATTCATATTGCACTTTCAGGTTCTTGTCATTCCCGCACAGGCGGAAATTCAGTTATTCATAATTGCCGGGATCAACCCGGCGCCTGTTCATTGACAGAATGTAGCCCGGATGCAGCGCAGCGAAATCCGGGGTTTCGATGTAACGCACATCCCGGATTCCATTGCATCCGGGCTACGCGCGCTTTATTCTGCTCACAACAAGCTTCAATGAAAAACTACGATAAGCAACTGATTTTATTTATTGCTGCTTCCAGTTGCCGCGCACTTCGCGTGCCAGGCTGAAAATTTCTTCCAGTTTTGCCGCATCATTATTTTCCAGTGCCGAATGAAGTGTATTGAGCTCAGCGGTATACGCCTGCAATTCGCTCATCAAGGCAGAGCGGTTTGCCATGCAGATGTCGCGCCACATTTCGGGAGAACTTGCCGCGATACGGGTAAAGTCACGAAAACCGCTGGCGGCGAAGGATAGCAGCACATCGCGGTTATCGCGCTGCGCCAGATCATGCACCAGCGCAAACGACAACAAATGCGGCAAATGACTCACTGCCGCAAACACGGCATCGTGTTCGCTGTAACTCAGGCTATAAGTATTCGCACCGCATGCCTGCCAGGCCGCCTGAACGCGCGCCACGGTGTCCTGTGAATTTTCCGGCAGCGGGGTCAGCACCACTTTTTTACCGCTATACAGATCAGCGTGTGCGGCAGCTGCGCCGCTTTGCTCGGCACCGGCGATAGGATGCGCGGGAACAAACTGTGCCACCTTGTCACCCAGATTTGCATAGGCGGCGGCCACAACATCACTCTTGGTGCTACCGCCATCGGTAAGCAGCGTGTGCGGGCCCAGATAAGGAGCAATGCGCGCCATCAATTCCGCCATCTGCCCGACGGGTGTCGCCAGCAATACCAGATCGGCGTCATTCACTTCAACAGCCACATCCTGCCCGATGCGATCAATGATACCCAGGCTGCGCGCCTGTTCCAGCGTGGTTTCGCTGCGCCCGAACCCGACCACTTCAGCAACCGCATTCGCGCGGCGCAACGCCAGCGCGAACGACCCACCAATCAAGCCAACGCCGAAAATAACAACTTTATTCAATTTCATAATCACAGTGAAAAAGGTGGGAACAGCTATTCGCGTTTTTCCAGAAACGGCGGTACAGGCGTGATTGTGTGTTTACCACTTCGGTTTAACGAAAGCACCCGTCAAATCCAGCGATGCCCTCGCATCCGACATCAAATGAGGCTGCACGCCCTTTTCGGAGATGACAGAGCTAACTCCTGGTGTCAGTCTGTAAGACTTTCTGTAAACCCACCACAGCAGTGCCGATAGCACCAGAACCACGGCAAGCAATAACCAGGTCAGTATGTTCTGCCCTGCCGTGACCGCTGTTGGCGGAGCCGTTACTGAAACAGGCGCGGTTACAGGAAGTGCGGGAGTTACGCCAACTTCCACAGTCGCCGAGGTGCCGACTTCGCTCTTCAACCTGATAACCTCTTTAAGTAAGCTGATATGCTTCTCAAGCAAAACGATTTGCTGTTCGATTTTGATATTTTCTTTTTCAAGCGCGTAAATATCATCCGCATATTCCCCGTGCTTTTTAATCTGCAATTGAGCATCGGCCGCTTTTTCCGTTGCTTGCACCACAGCAACCGGCTGCACGCGAGCTTTGTGCTTGCGTTCGGGTTTTATTTTTTCAGGTAACGCTGCCTTGAGCGGCTTTGATACCGGCACAATAGTTTTTTCAGTCACCGGATTTTTCGGCAACGCCGCGCTCATCTCAGGCGAGGCCACACTATCACTTGAAACAACGGGAACACTCTCGGAATCCACCTTGAATTCGGGTAGAAACACGAAGGCATTAAAAACCGTTCCGCCGAGCTGCGATTCGGACTTGATGATGACGCGATAAAACATTTCTTCGCTTCGTTCACCAGCCACGCTTAAATAATGCTGACTATCCGGTCTTTGTTTGATAGAAAAACTCAACCGTCCTTCATAAAGCGCATCACATCCATTCGCCGTCACCCCGATGATCGATGAACGACATTCGGCGCTGTTAACCTGCGAAAATCTGACATCCTCGCTGTAACTGCCAATCAAGGATATATCAGCCAGAAACGGCTCGCCTATATGGCTGCGTATTTTCCCTTCACCCAGTGACATTGCTGCCACGGATGGAGCAATACTGATTGCCAGTAATAGCAGCAATAATTTTAATGGCATGCGCATTCCAGGGCTCCGTCAGGTTAACAGTCCATTACCCACGTTAAAGCGTGCGCCCGATTGCACCGGCAATTGCGCCCAGCGTGCCCATCAATTTTTTCAGCTCCTGCGGGGTCAGTGCCTGATCGGCATCACACCAGGCATCACACGGACTGGGATGCATCTCGACCAGCAGACCATCCGCGCCTGCGGCGACCGCCGCTTGCGACAGGGCAGCCACCATCCATGCCTTGCCGCCTGCGTGCGAAGGATCAACGATCACCGGCAGATGCGTCTCTTTCTTCAGCACAGGGATTGCAGTCACGTCCAGAACGTTGCGGTAATAGGTTTCAAAGGTACGAATGCCGCGCTCACAGAAGATGATGTTGTGATTACCGCCCGCCGCGATGTATTCCGCCGCCATCAGCCACTCGGAGATGGTGGCGGACATGCCGCGCTTGAGGATTACCGGCTTGTTGATGCGCCCGACCTCCTTGAGCAGATCAAAATTCTGCATGTTGCGCGTACCGATTTGGATCACGTCCACATCGTATTCCATGAAGGTATCCAGCTGACGTGCATCCATCAACTCCGTGACGATAGGCAACTTGTATTTTTCTGCCGCCTTGCGGAACATATCCAGGCCGCTGGCACCGTGACCCAGAAAAGCATCATGGCTGGTGCGCGGCTTGAACGCAACGCCGCGCATCAGGCGACAACCCGCCTCGGCCACAAATTGCGCGGACAAGTCCATCTGCTCCTGAGTTTCTACCGAGCAGGGGCCGGCGATCACCTGAATCTGATTGCCACCCAGCTGGATGCCGCCAATGTCGATCACGGTATTATCGCGGTGGGATTCGCGCGAGACGATTTTGTATTGTTTGGTGACGTGCATTGCCGATTCTACGCCCGGCAAAGGGGTGAACATTTCCTCACTCAGCTGGCGTTCATCACCGATCGCACCGATTACCGTGCGTTCGATGCCGCGTGAAATATTAGCCTTCAGACCCGCTGTTTCAAGCCGTTTAACCACCGTACCGATTTGTTCGTCGGTGACATCTCTACCCATTACTATAATCATGCTGTTTCTCCGAGTATCTGCTTCAAGGCAGACAAAAATTTCTGATTCTGTGTTTCCAGACCGATGCTCACACGCAAATAGTCCGGCATCGCGTAATTGCCTACTGGACGGACAATTACGCCTGACTCCAGCAAGCGGCGGTAAATCCACGCTGCATTCGTCACATAAAAGCTGACAAAATTTCCGAAGGACGGAATGTATTTCAACCCTAAAGCGCGCAAACCTGTTGTCAGCTGCGCCATACCGCGCAGATTCAATTCAAAAGTGCGCTGTACAAATTCCGTATCCTGCAACGCAGCCAGCGCGGCGGCTTGCGCCATGCTGTTTACGTTGAAGGGCTGTCGCACCCGCCCCAGCATATCTATCACCTGCGGATCCCCCAGCGCATAACCAACACGCAGCGAGGCCAAGCCGTAAGCCTTGGAAAAAGTGCGCGAAATCAGCAAATTAGGAAACTCTGCCAACCAGCTCACACTGTCGTAACGGCAGTTTTCGGGTAGATATTCGTTATAGGCTTCGTCCAGCACCACTAATATATTCTCAGGCAAGGCGCGCATGAAAGCATACAGCGCATCGCCGGACAGGAAAGTACCGGTCGGATTATTCGGATTGGCGATAAAAATCAGCTTGGCATCCTGCTCTACCGCAGCCAGACGCATCGCGTCCAGATCGTGTCCATAATCCCGGGCGGCAACACTGATGCCAATCGCACCTACCGCCTGTGTCGCCAGAGGATATACCGCAAACGAGTGATCGGAATACACCACCTTATCGCCTACGGTCAAAAAGGCGCGCGCCGTCAGTTCCAGCAGATCATTGGAACCATTCCCTAATACCAGCTGACTGTGCGAGACGCCGTAGCGCTGCGCCAGCGCTTCCTTCAGCGCATAACCGTTGCCGTCCGGATACAGACTGATTTCGTCCAGCGCGGCACGCGCGGCAGCAACAGCCATGGGGCTCGCGCCCAGCGGGTTCTCGTTGGAGGCCAGCTTGACGATATTCGTAATGCCCAACTCGCGCTCCAGCTCGGAAATCGGCTTGCCGGGCTGGTAAGGTGCTATTGCACGTATATAGGCCGGAGCCAATTGTGTGTAATCCATATTTCTATCCTGACGCGGCCTACAGAGGCTTGCGCAAAATCCAGTAAGTCTCGCCCGGCCAGCTCGGGAACATCGCGCCAAACCACAGGTTGAAGCGCAGCCACCACTGATAGTTTTCTAGGAAAAAGCCTTTCTTGCGCATGAAGAATGCACCGCTCAGAAACTCCACTTCCAGCCCGTTCGCTTGTGCCATTTCACGCACACGTTCGGGTGAAAACACGCTGACGTGACCGAATTTACGGGCTGTCGCGCGTATCTTGTCTTCGCGTGCTTGTGCAAACGACTGAGGTGTGGAGGGCAAGCCGCCTATCAACATGCCGCCCGGCTTCAGATGTGGCACGATTTTCGCGACCAGTTCTTCCGGTTTGAACAAGTGTTCCAGTACATGCAACAGGATCATCACGTCATATTGTTTGTCATTGTTCAGGGCAAATTCAGCGCTTTCCAGATCGACCTGATAAAACTCGTTGTACCCTACGCGCCTGAGTATATCCTCGCGTATCAACGCATCGACCGCATCCCAGCTAGCCAGTTCAACCTTGCCGCCGCCCAGCGCTTCGGACGCTCTCAAAAATCCCAGCATCTGCCCGATATCCACGCCGATTTCGCAGACATTCAACGCGCCACGACGCGCAGATTCTTCACGCAGAAAATGATAGATGAACCAGTACCTCACCATCCTGATGGGGTAACTGATGTGGCGCGCATCGGGAGGAACGCCGTAGTTGTCGCACTGAAAAGCCGGGTTGTCTTTTAGAAAATCCACTTCCCAAGCCAATTGTTTTATTGCCATTTTTAAAACACCTCTTTTTGATGGTGGGTTGTACCCTTTAGGGTAAACCCACCCTACACCGCACCCGGATATGAACCCAAAATTTTCATGAAAGCCGCAGATTGTCTGAGCTCAACCAGCGCGGCAGCCACCTTGCTATCCGCCTGATGTCCTTCGATATCCACGTAAAACACATATTCCCACACGCCGGAACGCGACGGGCGTGACTCAAATTTGGTCATGCTAACGCCATGCTTCGCCAGCGGAACCAGTAAGTCATGCACCGCACCGGGACGATTCACCGCAGACAGAACCAGTGAAGTCTTGTCCAGGCCGGACGGTGCCACCTGCTGATTTCCCAGCACCAGGAAACGCGTGGTATTTCTGGCATCGTCCTCGATATTTTCTACGCACACTTGCAATTTAAAATGCAGCGCGGCCTGACTACCCGCAATTGCGGCACTGTTAGACTGCTCTGCTGCCAGTCGCGCCGCTTCCGCATTGCTCGACACGGGAATGCGTGCCGCATGCGGCAGATTCACGTTCAGCCAACCCTGACACTGGCCCAGAGATTGCGGATGTGAATACACCGTCTGAATTCCGGCCATATCACACTGACTGGCCAGCAGGCATTGATGTATCGCCAGCATCACTTCACCGCAAATTTTCAGGCCGCTTTGCAAAAACAGATCCAGCGTGCGGCCGATTGCGCCTTCGGTAGAATTCTCTACCGGTACCACACCGTATTGGACCGCTCCGCTTTCCACCGCACGAAACACGTCATCTATGGTCGCGCATGACTGACCCTGCACCGCCGTACCGAAACGCTTGAGGGCGGCCGCCTCGGTAAATGTGCCTTCCGGCCCAAGATAAGCCACCGACATCGGCGCCTCCAGCGCACGACAATTCGACATCACCTCGGTAAACAGGGCGGCGATAGCCGCATTGCTCAACGGCCCCGGGTTGGCCACTTGCAGACGGCGCAACACCTGTGCCTCGCGTTCGGGACGCAGTACCACGCTGTCCGGTTGCCCATGCAGCCGTTTTTCGGATTCCTTGACGTGACCGATCTGTTGCGCAAGGGCAGCTCGCTGATTGACCAGCCTGAGCAGTTCGTCATCCAGATGATTTATCTGCTCGCGATACTGGTTCAGTTGTTCACTCATGGCAATACCGGCAAAGGCAAATCACGCACCATCAGCACGCCGGGGATGGCCGCGATATGCGCGATCAATTCTGCTGGAATAGTCGAATCCGTATCAACCAGCGTGTACGCCATTTCGCCCCGTGACTTGTTCATCATAGTGTGAATATTGATACCCGACTGCGCCAGCGTGGTGGAAATCTGCCCCAGCATATTCGGCACATTGGCATTAGCAACCGCCAGACGGAATGCCGATTCACGCGGCATCACCAGCGTCGGAAAATTCACCGTATTGGTAATATTGCCGTGCTCAAGATACTCGCGTACCTGATCTACTACCATCACCGCACAATTTTCCTCGGCTTCCTCGGTAGAAGCACCCAGATGCGGCAGCGTCAGCACCCCCGGTTCATTTTGTAATTTTTGCGCAGGAAAATCGCAGATATAGCCGCGCAGACGCTTGTGCGCCAGACCGGCCAGAACCGCATCGCTGTCCACGATCGCATCGCGCGAAAAGTTCAGCAGCACCGCACCCGACTTCATCGCCTTTACGCGCGCCTCGTTGATCAACCCGCGCGTCGCGTCCAGCAAGGGCACATGCAGCGTGACAAAGTCACTGTTTTTGAGCAGGTCTTCGATGCTTTGCGCTTTTTTCACCTGCGAAGACAGACTCCACGCGCCTTCGACGGTAATCTCAGGGTCATAACCATAGACGCGCATCCCCAGACTCAGCGCGGCATCCGCCACCAGACGACCGATCGCACCGAGTCCCACGACACCCAGCGTGCGCCCGCGCAATTCGATGCCGGCATAGTGTTTTTTACCGTCTTCCACCAGTTTGTGCAGCGTCGCGTCATCGCCCTGCAAACCGGCAACAAATTGCAGCGCAGGCACGATGTTACGCGATGCAAGCAACATGCCGGCGATCACCAGTTCCTTGACCGCATTGGCATTGGCACCCGCCGCGTTGAACACCGGTATGCCACGCGCCGTCATTTTGGCGACGGGCACATTGTTGGTTCCCGCACCCGCACGCGCAATCGCTTTCACACTGTCAGGAATCACCATATCGTGCATGACTTGAGAGCGCACCAGAATGGCATCAGGCTCAGTGACATCAGCCCCCACCTTGTAAGCGGCAGAGGGAAAGCGTTTCAGGCCCTGATTGGAAATCTTGTTCAGGGTGAGGATACGGTAAGGATTAGCCATTATTCACCTGTTATGATTTTAAATTAACGCGGTAATTTATATATTAGATGCGGCTTGCATGTGCCGCATCCCGCCCATGATTATTCAACCGTTGCTCTGTGCAAACTCATTCATGAATTCCACCAGCGCCTGCACACCGGCCAGCGGCATCGCGTTATAGATTGAGGCGCGCATACCGCCCACCGAACGATGGCCCTTGAGCTGCAACAAACCACGCGCGTCGGCCTGCTTGATGAATGCGCTATCCAGCGCCGCATCTTTCAGGGTAAATGGCACATTCATGCGCGAGCGGTTAGCGATTGCGACCGGGCAGTTGTAGAAACCGTTGCTGCCATCAATCGCGGCATACAGCAGATTGGCCTTGGCGATATTGGCTTGCTCCATCGCGGCGATACCGCCGTTGCGTTTCAACATCTGGAACACCAGGCCGGCGATGTAGATGCCGTAGGTCGGCGGCGTGTTGTACATGGAATCATTGTCGGCATGCGTCTTATAGTCCAGCATGGTCGGCGTACCCGCGACCACCTGTCCGATCAGATCCTCACGCACAATGACGATAGTCAGACCCGCCGGGCCGATATTTTTTTGCGCACCCGCATAGATCAGGCCATATTTGGACACATCGACCGGACGCGACAAAATAGTGGAGGACATATCCGCCACCAGCGGCACGGAACCCGCCTCCGGCAGCCAGTTGAATTCAACACCGCCTATGGTTTCGTTGGGGGTAAAGTGCAGATAAGCCGCATCCGGATCGCACTTCCATGCCGCAAAATCAGGCACGTAGGAAAAATTCTTGTCTGCACTGGTCGCAACGACATTTACGCTGGCGAATTTTTTCGCTTCCGAAATCGCCTTCTTCGACCACTCACCGGTATTCAAATAATCCGCTGTCGTCTTGCCGCGCAACAAATTCATCGGGATCATCGCGAACTGTGAACTGGCGCCGCCTTGCAGAAACAACACCTTATAATTAGCCGGAATGTCCATCAACTCGCGCAAATCGGCCTCGGCCTGCGCCGCGATACCCATGAATTCCTTGCCGCGATGCGACATTTCCATCACAGACATGCCGCTGCCCTGCCAGTCCAGCATTTCCGACTGCGCCTGTTGCAACACTTCTTTCGGCAATACTGCCGGACCCGCACTAAAGTTGTAGATAGTCATTACCACTCTCCGATTTTGAATAAAAATATAAGATTGAGAATTAAGGTACGAAAAAACCTGGCGCGCCACCCCCACTCAGCCCTTCATTCAGCAACAGCAGCCTTGGCTGCGTTGTTGCGTGGGAAGACCCGTGCGGCCTCAGCCCTCAGTCCTCAGTCCTGGCCTTCCTCTTCTTCTTCCGGCTCGACAAGACGACTCAGGCCGGCCAGCTTTTCGCCCTTCTCCATATTCATCAGCGTAACGCCCTGCGTGGTGCGACCCATCTGGCGTATTTCCCTGACGCGCGTACGTATCAGCACGCCGCTGGTACCGATCAGCATGATCTCGTCATCGGCATTCACCAGCGTTGCCGCAACCACCTTACCGTTGCGCGCTGAAGTCTGAATCGCAATCATGCCCTGCGTGCCGCGCCCGTGTCGGGTGTATTCCGTGATCGGGCTACGCTTACCGTAACCGTTTTCAGTCGCGGTCAACACGCTTTGCTGTTCATTCTCGGCTACCAGCAGGGAGATGACGTGTTGTTTGGCGGCCAGCTTCATCCCGCGCACGCCGCGTGAGGCACGACCGGTCGCCCGCACATCGTTTTCATCGAAACGCACGGCCTTGCCGCCGTTCGAGAACAACATCACATCGTGCTTGCCATCGGTAATCGCCACGCCAATCAGGAAATCGTCTTCATCCAGATTGATCGCGATGATGCCGCGCTTCATCGGACGTGAGAAATCATTCAGCGTGGTCTTTTTCACCGTACCGTTGGACGTGGCGAAGAACACATATTTGTCTTCGACGAATTCGGTCACCGGCAGAATTGCGTTGATCTTCTCGCCCTCCTCCAGCGGCAGCAGATTCACGATAGGCTTGCCGCGTGCCGTGCGGCTGCCTTGCGGCACTTCATAGACCTTGAGCCAGTAAACGCGACCGCGATTGGAGAAGCACAGAATGAAATTGTGCGTGTTGGCGACAAACAGGTTATCGATAAAATCGTCTTCCTTGTTGGTCGTAGCCTGCTTACCGCGCCCGCCGCGTTTCTGCGCACGGTACTCATCCATTTTCTGCGCCTTGATATAACCGCCGTGCGACAGGGTAACCACCACGTCTTCCGGCGGAATCAGGTCTTCCATACTCATGTCTTGCGTGTGCGTGACGATCTCGCTGCGGCGTTTGTCGCCAAACTGCGCTTTCACGGCGACCAGTTCATCGCCGATGATGGCGGTGACGCGTTCCGGCTTGGCCAGAATGTCGAGCAGATCGGCAATCTTATCCATCACATCGCGGTATTCGCCGATGATCTTGTCCTGCTCCATGCCGGTCAGGCGTTGCAGACGCAATTCCAGAATAGCCTGTGCCTGTGCATCGGAAAGGTGGTACCAGCGCACCTCATCCTTGCTCACCAGACCGAACTGCGGTGCCAGCCCGTCCGGACGCGATGCATCACTGACGCGGCTCAACATATCTTCCACCAGCGAAGAACGCCAGCTGCGTGCCATCAGTTCACGCTTGGCATCAGCGGGAGAGGGTGCGGCCTTGATCATGGCGATAATCTCGTCCACATTGGAAAGCGCAACCGCCAGACCTTCCAGCACATGGCCGCGTTCGCGGGCTTTGCGCAGTTCAAACAGAGTGCGGCGCGTGACGACTTCGCGGCGGTGACGCAAGAAAGCGTCCATTATCTGTTTGAGGTTGAGCAACCTGGGCTGACCATCCACGATGGCGACCATGTTGATACCAAAACTATCCTGCATCTGGGTATCTTTGTACAGGCGATTGAGCAGCACATCGGCATTCTCGCCACGCTTCAACTCGATCACCGCACGCATCCCGGACTTGTCCGATTCGTCGCGAATTTCCGAGATGCCTTCCAGACGTTTTTCACGCACCATCTCGCCGATCTTCATCAGCAGATTGGCCTTGTTCACCTGGTACGGCAGCTCGTCGATAATAATGGCCTGGCGTTCGCCCTTGCCAATATCCTCGAAGTGACAGCGCGCGCGCATAATCACCCGACCACGACCGGTACGGTAACCGTCTTTTACTCCCGCCAGACCATAGATAAAACCGGCCGTAGGGAAATCGGGAGCCGGAACGTATTCGATCAGCTCCTCGATATCCATGTCAGGATTCTTCAGCAGCGCCAGACAGGCATCGATCACCTCAGACATATTGTGCGGTGGAATGTTGGTCGCCATACCCACCGCGATACCGGAAGAACCGTTCACCAGCAGATTGGGGAAACGTGCAGGCAACACCAGCGGCTCATGCTCTGAACCGTCATAGTTCGGCCCGAAATTCACCGTCTCCTTGTCCAGGTCGGAAAGCAATTCATGCGCAATTTTGGACATGCGGATTTCGGTATAACGCATCGCCGCCGCATTATCGCCATCCACCGAACCGAAGTTACCCTGCCCGTCCACCAGCATATAACGCAACGAGAACGGCTGTGCCATACGTACGATGGTGTCATACACAGCGGTATCACCATGCGGGTGATACTTACCGATTACGTCACCGACGATACGCGCCGATTTTTTGTAAGCGCGATTCCAGTCGTTCGACAATTCGTGCATCGCAAACAGCACCC
Source organism: Gallionella sp. (assembly GCA_030653355.1). Taxonomy (GTDB): domain Bacteria; phylum Pseudomonadota; class Gammaproteobacteria; order Burkholderiales; family Gallionellaceae; genus Gallionella. Next base: position 12,777 of record JAURZN010000095.1, read on the forward strand.
GGCGGTGTACCGGCTTCAAGCCATCGCGCACATCCGGCAGCGCACGTCCAACAATCACGCTCATCGCATAGTCGAGATATGACTTGCGCATTTCTTCTTCAAGGCTGACCGGCAGGGTTTCTTTAGCGAATTGTTCCATGGGTATTATGTGTAGTTGGCTCAAAAAAACAGCTTGCGAGTTTACCACAAGCTGATATTTCCAAGCCAGTCATTGCCCGGACATTACCTTTGCGACGACAAGGAAGTCTGACTCGGCGCAGGAATAGTTGGCTACAGTAACAAGTTTTGCTAAAGTCGCGACCTAGCCATCCAACCACACGCCCGCCATGAGCAACGCCGACCCCGTCGAAATCGAAAAATTCTCCCAGTTAGCCCACAAATGGTGGGACCCGCACAGCGAATTCAAACCGCTGCACGAAATCAACCCGCTGCGCCTGAGCTATATCGATCGTTTTGCCGGACTTGCCGGCAAGACCGTACTGGATGTCGGCTGTGGCGGCGGAATCCTGTCGGAAAGCATGGCCGGACTGAATGCAAACGTCACAGGCATCGATTTATCCGACAAAGCCCTGCAAGTTGCCAGACTGCATCTGCTGGAGAGCGGCAAGCAGGTCAATTATCGCAAGCTCGCCGTGGAAGACATGGCAGCCGAATGTCCCGGCACCTTTGACATCGTCACCTGCCTTGAAATGCTTGAACACGTACCGAATCCTGACAGCGTGATTGCAGCCTGTGCAAAGCTGGTCAAACCGGGTGGCCAGGTATTTTTTTCCACGCTCAACCGCAACCCAAAATCCTATTTGTTCGCCGTAATCGGCGCGGAATATGTGCTGAATATGCTGCCGCGCGGCACGCATGACTACGCAAAATTCATCAAGCCCTCCGAACTAGCTCAATCCTGTCGCAATGCCGGGCTGAATGTGAATGACCTGATCGGCATGAGCTACAACCCGCTCAGCAAAGTGTATTCCTTAGGCAAAGATACGGACGTGAATTACATGATGGCCTGCCGTCTTGAATAACACCCTCTCCTTCCCCTCTCACACGAGCGGGAAGCGCGACAGTGCGGGAGAGGGGGTTGTCAAAGCCGTTCTGTTCGACCTGGACGGCACCTTCGCCGACACCGCCCCCGACCTCGCGGCCGCACTCAATCACGCCCGCGCCGCGCGTCAACTGCCGCCACTTCCCCTGGCAACTATCCGTCCCCAAGCCTCACACGGCGCGCGCGGCCTGCTCAAAATCGGCTTCGGCATCGAGCCGGATGCGCCGGATTACAACGCCCTGCGCGACATCCTGCTCAAGCACTACGAGCACAATATCTGCGTGCATACACACCTGTTTGACGGCATGGACGAACTGATTGCCGAACTAGAACATCGCAACATCAAGTGGGGCATCATCACCAACAAACCGCATATCTATACCCTGCCCCTGATGCAGGCGCTGGGATATGCCGGGCGCGCCGCCTGTTTGATCAGCGGCGACAGCTACGCAAATGCGAAGCCTCATCCCGAGCCTATGCTCAGAGCCTGCGACATTATCGGGATAGCGCCCGAGCACTGCCTCTATCTGGGCGACGATGTGCGCGACATGCAAGCCGCCAATGCCGCCGCCATGCGCGGCATCATCGCGCGCTACGGCTATATCGGCAGCGATACCGTGCTCGCAGACTGGAACGCGCACGCAATTATTGACCACCCCGGTGAACTTCTATCCCTGATCGCGCTCTGAACCTGCTACAATCGCTGACGTTTTGCAGCGTGAGCAGCAAAAACCAACCGGGGACGACTTGGCTTCGACGTGGGTTGCAAAGCAGAGTAGGGCATACCGAGGACCCGCAACCTCGTAAATCAGCTGGAAAAAACTAGTCGCAAACGACGAAAACTACGCTTTAGCCGCTTAGTCGGCTAGACCTCACACCATGCTGTCTGTGGAGTGGCTCAAGGCAGCAATGCCGCGATGAGTGAGGTACTAACACAGAATCGTGTCGTGCAGGGTTACTTTGTACGAAGCTAAAACTAAGGTAACTCGTCCCGTACCAGCCCGCCAGTTGGCGTGTCCGGGATTAAATTAAATAGCATGGCTAAGTATGTAGAACTGCCTGTAGAGTGCTTGCGGACGCGGGTTCAATTCCCGCCGTCTCCACCAATATTAAGGACTCAGACATTCTCTGAGTCCTTTTCTTTTTCCACACCCCCCGCGCACTGTAGCTTAATTTTCAATAGGTTGCGGACTTCGCATCTCACCACTGCCCTCAAGCTCTGCGGGTATTCTCTCTTCATGGAGGGATATTCTCCGGCGACTCTCTCAAGCCCTCCAAGCCGAAGTCCGCAAAGGTCAAAAATTACCTCCTTTATTTTCAGCGAATTACGCGCGGACTCGGATAAACGGTTTGATGGTGAAATTGCTAGGCGAGAACTTCCGCGAACTTTAAAATTGCGTCATGGAACAATTTAGATTAACAGCGACGAGCTACCCGACCTCCGCCAACAAACTCTATGTCATTGGCAACGGCTTTGACCTGTGGCATGGAATTCCTTCTAGCTATGGTGATTTCAAGCAATATGTGAGACACCATGACCATAATCTATTTGAAGCGGTCGAAAATTATCTTCCAACGGAAAGTAACTGGAGTGACCTTGAAGACGCGTTAGCCAACGTTGATGTAGACGGCATCATCTACAACCTCGGCGACTTTATGGTGTCCTACAGTGCTGACGATTGGAGTGATTCCTACCACCACGATTTCCAGTACGAGGTCGATCTGGTCGTACAACGGCTATCGACAGAACTCAGGACGCAGTTCGGGCAGTGGATACGGACACTGAAAATTCCGACCCCAGATACAGCGACTAAGTGTTTAACTACAATTGACAAGGGGGCGATATTCTTGTCTTTCAATTACACGTCAACACTTAAAGATTTGTATGGCGTGGCAGATGGACATGTTCTGCACATCCATGGCAACGCAGCCCAGCAAGACCAGGAATTGATACTCGGGCATTCATGGAACCCTAAACAACGAAAATCGCTCAATGACCGTCCAGACATCGAAGAAGTCGATACTCGCCTCATGGAGGCAAACAATATTCTGGACAACTACTTTTCCACAACCTTCAAGCCATCACAGCAACTGATTCAAGAACATAGTCAATTTTTTACACAACTTAATGCAATCGACACAGTATGTGTGCTCGGACATTCACTATCCGACGTAGATCGCCCTTATTTTCAAGCAATTCTCTCAAGAAAAAGTATTGCCACAGCTCAATGGTACATTGCCTGCCGTTCGAATGAAGATTGTGAAAAAAAATCTGCCAGGCTCACTGAACTTGGGGTTAATAGTCGCAGGGTTGTGACAGTGCTTTGGGAGGACTTTTAATTATTTCGGTCTATCCCCACACCAGCGGCGGATCAACGGCCATGTCGAATAGGATCGCATCGTCTGGCAGCGTATCATCCAAAATCGCCGCAATCGTCCACGGAGGCAGCAGGGTTAGGTTGATCATCTTACTTACATAGCTACTGTCCACCCGCTCTCGGGTTGCCAGTTCGCGAATAGTGATTACCTCGCCCGATTCAAGCATCGTTCTCCAACGATAGCCACGAGCCAACGCCAATTGCATCGACGTTGGTTTCAGTGGCAATTGTGCTGTACCCATTTCACCATTGGGAAGCGTGATTTTTTTGCACCCGCTCCGACGCTTGATCTTGATCGGGATGTTAAGCGTCAAAGTGCCGTTGCTGAACGGCACGGCCTCGGCGTGGCCTTCGATTTTGATGGAACTCATGCCATGGCCTCCTCGGTTGACGCTGCCGGTTGCATCTCCCTGACAATCTGCTCGATGCCGTTGGCGCGCAGGCGCAGTTCAATGTTGCTCGGTGACACCACCACTTTTTCCACCAGCAGCCTGACGATACGTGACTGCTCTGCCGGGAATAGTTGATCCCAAACTAAATCAAGCCGGGTCATGATCACCGTGATCTGTGCCTCGTCGATGTTGGCATCAAAATTATTTACCTGCGGCACGATCTCACCGATCATCGCCGGATTACGCATGATGCCGCGCAACTGATCCAGTACCGCCCCTTCCAACTGTGCTGCTGGCAACCTCGGCAAGCCTGATGCCCCGGCGTATTCCTTGGTATCGCGCTGCGGGATGTAATAGCGGTAGCTGCGTCCGCGTCTGTTGGTGGAGTGCCATGGCGACAAGGCGTAGCCGTCGCTGCCAAATACAATCCCCTTGAGCAGAAACGGCACCTTGGTGACTCGGGTAGTTTTGGCGCGGATGCGACCGTTGGTGGCCATAATCGCCTGCACATCGTCCCATAGTGATTTATCGATGATCGGCGGATGCTCCGCGTGATACCACTGTTCCTTGTGCCGCAACTCTCCAAGGTAGGTGCGGTTGTTGAGCAGCTTGTACAGCAGGCTTTTGTCGATCGGCTTGCCCGTGCGCACCTTTCCGTCCTGCGTCACCCATGCCTTGGAGGTAGCACCGTCCAGCTTCAATTCCTTGACCAGCAAGGTGGTCGATCCGATCTCAACAAAACGCTTGAAGATGTGCCGGGTTAGGCTCGCCTCCTTGGGATTGGGCACCAGTCGGCGATTTTCCACATCGTAGCCCAAGGGCGGGATGCCACCCATCCACATACCTTTCTTCTTGCTGGCGGTGATCTTGTCGCGGATGCGCTCGCCGGTGACCTCACGCTCGAACTGGGCAAAGGACAGTAGCACATTGAGCATCAGCCGCCCCATGCTGGTCGTGGTGTTGAACTGCTGGGTGACGGAAACAAATGACACTCCTTGGCGCTCGAACACCTCGACCATTCTGGAGAAATCGGAAAGGCTGCGGGTCAGGCGGTCAATTTTGTAGATCACGACCACATCGATCTTGCCCGCCTCGATGTCGGCGATCAGGCGCTTCAATCCCGGACGTTCCATGTTTCCACCGGAAAATGCCGGATCGTCATAATCGTCAGCGACTGCTATCCAGCCTTCTGCGCGCTGGCTGGCGATATAGGCATGACCGGCATCGCGCTGTGCATCGATTGAGTTGTATTCTTGATCCAGTCCTTCCTCGCTGGACTTGCGGGTGTAGACCGCGCAGCGCAGGCGGCGTTTGATTGTCTCGCTCATTTACTCACCACCTTCTTCGACTTCTTCACGGGTTGATTTTGACGAAGGCCGAAAAACAACGGCCCCGACCAGCGGGTGCTGGTGATCTCGCGGGCAATGACCGACAGGTTGTTATAGCGCCGACCTTGGTATTCGTAGGTGCCTTCAGCCTCAATCGTCACCCGGTGCTCGACGTCCTGATACAGTCGGGTCAGCACGGTGCCGACCGGCGGAATGTAGTGCTTGGTCGGGGTTTGCATCTTGCCGCGCTCGATCAGGGTGGCGATTCGGCGCTGGTTGCTCTCCAGCATATTGCGGTCCACCTTGCGGAACTCGATCATCTGCAGTTTGTAAGCGATGCGGCGTTCAAGGAACTGCCGGTTGTGCGTCGGCGTATCCCCGCCGTACAGGCGTTTCCACAATGCCTTGATTGCTGCCATGTCCAGACTCGGCAATTGTGTGATCTGTGCCACCACCGATGGCGGCGTCACGAATGGGTGGATTTTCTGGTTCATCGGATATCCTTTCTCTTGAGTGGGTTGGAGACCTCATGAACGCTTCGTCCGGGCGGAATAGCAAGTTCAAACTCGCTCTCTAATTCCATGGTTTCTGGCTGATGCGATCTTGGCTCACGCGTGCGTGCAATGCCGCGTGCCAGCAACGTGGCGACCTCCTGCCTGCGCTGTTCCGAGGTCATCCGGTCGGGTGGGGTTTGGTTCACATCCATCATTGGTTAGCACTCCTGTTCTGTCCAACTGTTTCGATGCAGAAATTGTGCAACGACAGGGGCTGAAATCCGGCGAGGGAATTTCAAACAGCTGCGAACGGATGCGGGCTATTGCGAAAAAGATATGAAGATTTTTTAGCAGGATGATTATTTTTGACGAGAGAACGAACGTTCTTTAGAATAATACCTTCAAAAAATCACTCGTTTCGCAGAGCAATTAGAAAAACATCCATCTCAATTCGATGATAAGGATCACTGCCGATGAAAATCTTCAACCCACGCCATTTCCTCCGGCACATCTCGATGCCGACGCTGCGCGAATTCACCGAAGCGCACGTGCTGCATGCCCGCTTGAATATCGACTGGGAACAGCCACCCGAAACCCTGCCCACACAACTGGCTGATGCGGTCGAGGCACTGGATGCGTCGCTGCCCAATTTAGACCTACCTGCCGCCGAACGTGAGGCAATCGGCCACGACATCCATATCTGGTACGACGATCTGCGCCGTGCGCACATGATGTCGAACGGTCTGGCGATCAAAGAATTTCAGGTGGCCTGCAATGGCGATGCCGTGGTGGAAGCCGCCTTCGCCTCGCGTGACGAACGTGAAAAAGCCCTCTGGATGATGGCATTCCGAGACAAGGCGTTTCGCGATGCCGAACTACACATCGCGTTTCAGGCAAAAACCAACGGCAAGTATTGGAAGAAACATCGCATCCAGCCGGGCCTCGATCCAACCCGCGATCGCGCGAAACTGGAAGCCTTCTGTCATGAAGTCGCCAAGCTTTACAAAAAAGTCGGTGCGGGTGATGGCACCCACATCGAGATCAGTGAACGCGCCGCTGATGGCAGCATCCAGTTGGCCATCTATGTCGAAGGCCCGGTGACAGCCATTGCCCACTTTAGCGAGAACCATTTCAAACGCATCACCACCCGCATCGCACTGGAAACTGCGCTGGTCTACCACCCCGACTCCGGGTTTGTGGAAACGATCGTCAAAGGTGGTGCTGCCAACCATACTGCCGTCCTCCAGTTGTTCGGCAAGCATGTGGTCGAGAAGGAAATCGCGCCCGAGGCGATCGAGAAGGCACGATTCAAACTCAATGCGCTGCGTGACGGCATGCTGGAACCGTTTGATGACTGGTCGGTTCACGGAGTCGAAAAGGTTCGGCTGCGCCGCGCGCGTTTCAGCCCCAATGGCAGCACCGGTATTTCCTTCGAGGTTGAAGCGCCTCCGGCCAAGGATCAGGACGATGCCATCAAGCTCGCACTCGAGAATCTCAAAATCCAGCACACCTTCGAAGCCGAATACAACCTGATCCGTGCCTGCCTCATGGTTTACCCGCTGACCTCGGCAGATCAAAAAATCACGCATTTCAGCTTCGACGTGAGTTCGACTGGGTCGTCCACCATCAAAAATCTATCCGCGCACAATCAGCAGATCGCCAACATCGTCTTGCAGGCGCTGAATGTCATCGAGGCCGACGAGGTGCCTGCATGAGTCAGTCACAGTGTGATGCCACAGCACTCCTTTGCCGCCTGCTGGATAGCACCAAGCCTAAAATCAATGGGCTGACGCTGTGCAGCGGCGAGCATGCCAATGCCGGACAGCAATTGCTGCGCGAACGCGTGCTGGTGATCGGCACCCCGCTTGACTGGGTGACTTGCTCCGAGTGCGGCATCGAAACTGCGCGCGTCGTGCGCGAACTGGCGCATGACCACATCCTGCTGTTATGTCCGGAATGCGGTGAGGTCAGTGCGCCGCGTCGCCTGCGCGAGACATTCAAGCCCAGCCTGCCCAAACTGATAGCCGCCCTGCAGCTCGGACTCGGCCTGTCACCCACCGGTGCAAAACCCATCGAACCGGAAATCTGCTGGCGGCTGGGCACCACCGAGCCCACACGCGGCAAACCGGTCACATGGTATTTCGCGCGCCACCTGCATCAGCCCAAGGTCGCGCAGTACCTGCGGGAACAGATCAAACTGGACAAGGCCATCCAGTCCTGCCGAATCATCACCTGCAGCGAATTGCCGTTGCCGGACGGCTCTCCCCTGACTGGACTGAATGTCGCCAACTTGGCCACACTCGCGCGCATCAGTCAGAGCAAATTTGAGTTTTTTGCAGATCGGCTGACAGCACCTGGACCGCAAGTCCCCGAAGAAGCCACACCGGGAACATCCCTGAAATATGTGGATGCGCAGGCCAAGGTCTATATCGACGGGCAGGCCTATGACTTGGAACCACGGCACCGGTCCATTCTGCTGGCACTGATGAACGACCTCGACCACGAGATGGACAAGGGTGCACTCAAATCAGCGTGCGGCTCGGAATCACAGCGTTTTTCTCCGAGCAAGGAGTTCGACCGAATCCCGGTTGTGTATCAGACTTTCATCCGATATCTGCGTGGTGACGAGCGCTATGCATTGATCATTCCTGAAGAGGATCAGCACTGGCTGCACTGACTCCGCTTCAATCCCCATCTTCCTCCATAACCCGGCATTGGCCTCAGCCAATCCGGGTTTTTTGTTATTTGTTCGCACGAATCGAGTTTGAGGAACGATTCCGAGGAATCTGCGGAATGGTTTGAGGAATCTCGCTTGAGAAATTCGCTTTACCGGTTGGCGGCACTCGTCGAGTACCCGAAACCGGTGACATCGAAACCATCAAGGAGACTCAAATGCAGCAACAAGTCAGACACCTCAATCAAGGTGAACTCGCCACGCGCTGGGATTGCAGCGAAGCATCACTCGAGCGTTGGCGCTCGGAGGGCATCGGCCCCGTGTTCATGAAACTGCACGGTCGCGTGCTCTATCGCATCGAGGATATCGAAAGCTACGAGCAGCAATGCCTGCGCAGCGGCACCTCGAAACCGCTGGTCACGGGAGGTGCAGCATGAGCCATCTCACCCTCACGCCTTCCACGCTGCCGGACCTGTCAGTCAGCCAACTGGCGGCCCTGTCGCAACAGGAATTGCAGGAATTCGACATCTCGCTGGCGCTGCTTGCGACTTGGGTGAAGTTGTCCCGTGATCGCCTCAACACCGCACTTGAACAACGCTATGGCGAACAGGCGCGTAGTGCTCTGCTGGAATCGGGACGCGATTTCGGTGTAACGCATCTGTCCGATGATCAACTGCGTGTGACCTACGAATTGCCCAAGCGCGTGTCGTGGGATCAGGCACAACTCTCCAAGATCGCCGAGCGCATCGTTGCTGCCGGGGATCGCATTCAGGATTACATGGATGTCGACCTGTCGGTGTCGGAGTCGCGTTTCAACAACTGGCCGCCCGCACTCAAGGAACAGTTTTCCGCCGCACGCACCGTGAAACCCGGTAAACCCGCCTTCCGTCTGGCACGCGTGGAAGGAGAATCAGCATGAGCGGACTTCCCATCATCTCTGCCGAACAACGTCGCGCAGAAAAGCGTGGCGTGAAGATGGCCTTGCTTGGCAAGAGCGGGCTCGGAAAAACCTCCCAGCTCAAAACGCTGGGCATCGACAACACGCTGTTCATCGATCTGGAAGCGGGCGATCTGGCTGTTGCCGACTGGTCGGGCGACACCATCCGTCCGCGCACTTGGCCCGAGTTTCGCGATCTGGCGGTGTTTCTGGCTGGCCCCAATCCGGCACTGCCCGCCGAACTGCCCTTCTCACAAGCGCACTTCGATCACGTGTGTCAGCAGTACGGCGACCCGGCCAGTCTGGCCAAGTATCAAACCTATTTCTGCGACTCGATCACCGCCCTGTCACGCCTGTGCTTTACCTGGGCCAAGAGCCAGCCTGCGGCAATTTCGGAGCGCTCCGGCAAACCGGACAGCCGGGGTGCTTACGGATTGCTCGGACAGGAAATGATCACCGCACTCACCCACCTGCAGCACGCACGCGGCAAGAACGTGGTGTTCGTCGCCATCCTCGACGAGAAGATTGATGACTTCAATCGCAAGGTGTTCATGCCACAGATCGAGGGTTCCAAGACCTCACTCGAACTGCCCGGCATCGTCGATGAGGTCGTGACGCTCGCCGAACTCAAAGCGGATGACGGCAGCAGTTATCGCGCCTTCGTCTGCCACACGCTCAATCCATGGGGCTTCCCTGCCAAGGACCGGTCTGGCCGTCTGTCCATGCAGGAAGAACCGCATCTCGGACGACTGATCGCCAAGTGCGCAGCCGCCACCACACCTCAATCTGACAAGGAGTAAGCCATGAACTGGAATGATTTTAACGATGCCGAACAACAAACCTCATTCGACCTGATCCCGAAAGGGACGCTGGCAAAAGTACGCATGACGCTCAAGCCCGGCGGTCACGACGATGCATCCAAGGGGTGGACGGATGGCTATGCCACCGAGAGCTTCGATACCGGCTCGATTTATCTGGCCGCCGAATTCGTCGTGCTCGAAGGCGAATATGCCAAACGCAAGCTGTGGAGCAACATCGGCCTGCATTCTGCCAAGGGCGATGCATGGGCCAATATGGGACGCACCTTCATCCGTGCGCTGCTCAATTCGGCTCATGGTGTGCAGCCTGCCGACCAGTCCCCTGAGGCACAGAAAGCCCGCCGCATTGACAGCTTCGCCGCCATCGACGGTATTGAGTTCGTCGCACGCATCGATGTCGAAAAAGATGCCAAGGGCGAGAACCGCAACATCGTCAAACAGGCCATCGAACCCGATCACAAGGATTACGCCCGTTTGATGGGAATGATGCCGAAGATCGGCAACCCATCCCAAGGTGGTCATTCCGGCTCAACCGCACAACCCGCTCCGCAACGCCCTGCCGCGACCGGCAAACCGGCGTGGGCGCAGTAAGGAGGGATCGTGAAATGCTGGATTTGTTCACGAGAGGCGCGTGGCTTTGGGATCACCGACACGCGCTATGCCATCGGCGATGCAAGACGCTATCCGGTGCGATGGGTGTTCTGTTCAAAGCGCTGTCAGGATGCATTTCATCGGTTCTACAGCGTGCGCGTCGAGGCAGAACGCAAGGACGAGGAGATGCCCATGATTGATGCGACCGAATTCGAGCAGGCCGCCATTCGCGGATGCCTCAAGGCGTTCGGCAGCGCAGCGGGCGAGATCGGTTACGCCAAACCACTGGGCGACTACACCGAAGCAGAAGCCTTGCGGGTGATTGATGCCATCGTCACCTGTTTCGTCAATGCGATGGCCGATCGCTACGGGTCAACCGGCTTCAACTTCCCACCCGTTCGCGGGTTGGCTGAAGTAGTGCAGGACCCGTTCAGTGATCTAAAAAACGACCTGCCGTGGGAAGAAGGTACTGCGCAGAAAGGCGGTGCGTGATGCTGGACTTCAATCACCGCCCCAAATTGCACGACCTGATCACCGCTCACATTGATGTTGCACTGGTGGCAGAACGCGCAGAGCAAACCCGTCGTACCTACCTCGGGGCCTCCCGCTTAGGCGTGGCATGTGACCGGGCGCTGCAGTACGAGTTTGCCGGAGCCCCTGCCGATCCAGGTCGTGATTTCGACGGGCGCGTGCTGCGCATCTTCGAGGTTGGGCATGTACTGGAAGATATGGCGATTCGCTGGCTGCGTCTGGCCGGATTCGACTTGCATACCCGCACGCGCTCTGGCGGCCAGTTTGGCTTCTCGGTTTGTGACGGTCTGATCCAAGGTCATGTGGACGGCATCGTCATGGGCGCACCGGATGATCTAGGCTGCAGCTTCCCGATGCTATGGGAGTGCAAAACCATGAACGCGCAGAACTGGCGGGATTGCGTAAAGCGCGGCGTGGCTGTCTCCAAACCGGTGTATGCCGCACAGATGGCGATCTACCAAGCCTACATGGAAGGAACGGTCGATGGCATCAGCCGCAACCCGGCACTGTTCACCGCGATCAACAAGGACACGCAGGAGATCTGGTTTGAGCAGGTTGATTTCGATGCGGCACTGGCGCAGCGCGCATCCGATCGTGCCGTGAAGATCATCGCGGCCACCGAGCATGGCGAGTTGCTACCGCGATCGTTCAACGATGCCACGCACTTCGAATGCAAGTTCTGTTCATGGCAGGAACGATGCTGGAGGTCGGCATGAACGCGGCCCTGATTCCGAAACCATCGAGCAAGCCACCGGTGCCACTGATCGGCATGCGCGCCATCGAGCGGATGCTGTTGCGTCATGTGTTTGCGCCGGTGCCGGAAGCGAAGCTGATCGTGGCGGTGATTTGTCAGGGCATCGCCGATGCAGCTGCGGTCGAGGATTACACACGGCGCAGGGCGTATCAGTTTCTGCTGGGCAGTGATCTCGACCATCTCGCAGACCTCGTCGAACTCAACCCTGAATTCGTCAGGGAGGTGGCACGCCGAGCGCGCTATCTCACCACACAGAAAACGCCGAAACCTAAAAAACGAACCAGAAAGTCAGGTGCAAGATGATGGATTTCAACGATACAACGGCTCAACAGAGCCCAATCCGCGAGGCAGAACGCGAGGAGATTCGGCAGGCGTTGCTCGCCAGTCTAGAGTCGGTACTCTTCACGCTGTTTCCCGCTGGAAAAAAACGACACAACAAGCTCCACATCGGCGATGTGCTGGGCAGCCCCGGCGATAGTCTGGAGATCGTACTCAGCGGTGAGAAGGCCGGTCTGTGGACCGACCGTGCAGAAGGCAGTGGCGGCGACATCTTCGATCTGATTGCTCGACACCATGGCTGCGATGCACACAACGATTTCGCTAGCGTCTTACAGCATGCGCGTGATCTTGTGGGACGCGCACCAGCCCTGCCTGCCCGCAAAACCAAACGCGAAGCGCCGGTCGACGATCTCGGCCCTGCCACTGCCAAATGGGACTATCAGGATGCTGCTGGCAATCTGATCGCCGTGGTCTATCGCTACGACCCACCCGGTCGCCGCAAGGAGTTCCGGCCATGGGATGCCAAGCGTCGCAAGATGTCGCCACCCGATCCGCGCCCGCTCTACAACCAACCTGGCATTGCTGCATCCAGTTCCGTAGTGCTGGTCGAAGGCGAAAAATGTGCACAGGCACTAATTGCGATCGGCCTGTGCGCCACCACCGCGATGCACGGGGCCAAGGCTCCCGTCGATAAAACCGACTGGTCTCCACTCACTGGCAAGTCGGTCTCCCTCTGGCCGGACAAGGACAAACCGGGCTGGGAGTATGCGCAGTCAGCCTCGCAGGCTGTCTTGGCGGCTGGGGCACTATCGTGCGTCATTCTGCTGCCACCCGAAGATCGCCCAGAAGGCTGGGATGCGGCAGACGCGATTGCCGAAGGCTTCGATGTTGCGGTCTTCATTGCCAGCGGCCCGCGCATTGAAATGCACCTGCCGGATGACGAGCATGAATCCGACGATACCGACGGTCAGGAGCAAACCGAGCAGACGGTATGGGGCACCGAGGATGCACTGGCGCTTTCCTTCACCCGTCGCTATCAGCGCGACTGGCGTTATGTCGCGGCATGGGGCAAGTGGCTGATGTGGGACGGTCAGCGCTGGCGTACCGAGGACACCTTGGCGGCAACCGATCTGATCCGCCATGTCTGCCGCCATGCCGCAGTGCGTTCGGACAATCCCAGAGTGGCCGCCAAACTGGCCGGTTCAAGCACGATCGGTGGTGTGGAACGTCTTGCCCGTGCCGACCGTCGCCATGCGGGCAACACGGAAGAGTGGGATGCCGACATCTGGTTGCTGAACACGCCCGGAGGTGTCGTCGATCTGCGCACGGGACGAATGCGAGCGCATTGCAGGGAAGACCGGATGACCAAGATCACCACCGCCACGCCCAAGGGCGACTGCCCGACATGGAAGGCGTTTTTGGCTGATGTGACCGGCAACGATCCAGAGCTGATGAGCTACCTGCAACGCATGGCGGGCTACGGCATGACCGGCGTCACCAGCGAACACGCGTTGTTCTTCCTGTACGGCACGGGAGCCAATGGCAAGAGCGTGTTCCTGAATGTCCTCTCCACGATTCTGGGTGACTACGCGGCAAATGCACCGATGGACACCTTCATGGAAACACGCTCCGACCGGCACCCCACCGATCTGGCCGGATTGCGTGGAGCGCGTTTCGTGTCGGCGACCGAAACCGAACAGGGACGTCGCTGGAATGAATCCAAGATGAAGGAAATCACCGGTGGCGATCGGGTGTCCGCACGTTTCATGCGGCAGGATTTTTTTACGTTCATTCCACAATTCAAGCTCTTCATCGCGGGAAATCATAAACCGTCGATTCGCAATATCGACGAGGCGATGAAACGCCGCATGCATCTGGTGCCCTTCACCGTCACGATTCCGGCAGAACGGCGTGACGGGAATCTGACCGTGAAGTTGCTCAGGGAACGCGACGGCATTCTGGCATGGATGCTCGAAGGTTGCCTTGCATGGCAAAAGGAAAAACTCATTCGCCCCGAGAAAGTGATCGCCGCGACCGATGAGTATTTCGAAGCGGAAGACTCGATTGGCCGCTGGCTCGAGGAACGCTGTGTACGCAAAGACACGGCCAAATCTCTCACCGCAGAACTATTCAGCGACTGGAAACGTTGGGCTGACGATTCTGGTGAATTCGCGGGCTCACAGCGGCGCTTCTCCGATCTGCTGCTCACTCGTGGCTTGGAGAAGTGGCGCAACAACTCCGGCATACGCGGCTTTCAGGGTATCGGACTTCGGGAATTACCGACTGAGAGACGCGTTCCTTATGCAGAAAACTGAAACATACAACCAACTGATTTTATTGATAACTGACGCAGACTGACATAGCTACCGATTTACCCCTACACGTGCGCACGTAAGAGGTTAACCGGCATAAGCGTCAGTCTGCGTCAGTCGCCCCAAACACACAAGGATGACCGACATGCAAAACACAATACTCGCCCTCGACTTGGGCACGACAACCGGCTGGGCGTTGATGACCCGCGACGGCAGCATCACCAGTGGCACCGAATCATTCAAACCGCACCGCTTTGAAGGCGGCGGCATGCGATTCCTACGCTTCAAGCGCTGGCTGACCGAGATCAAGCAAACCTCTGACAGCATCGATGCCGTGTATTTCGAGGAAGTGCGGCGTCATCTGGGCGTGGATGCGGCCCACGCCTACGGCGGCTTCATGGCGCATCTGACCGCTTGGTGCGAACACCACCAGATCCCGTATCAGGGTGTTCCGGTCGGCACGATCAAGAAGCACGCCACGGGCAAAGGAAACGCCAGCAAGGACGAGATGATTGCGGCAGCCAAGGTACGTGGACATTCCCCCGCTGACGATAACGAAGCCGATGCGCTGGCGCTACTGCACTACGCCCTTGGCTTGCAGGAGGTGTGAAATGAAACCACAACCCTATCGTTGCCCGCTGGGCAAGTTGCAACCGCAGACCACCGATCTGGATGCTGTCAAGGAAGCCGGATGGCGCGAGCAACACATCCTCGTGGTGAATGAGGCTGATGAACGTCTGGACTTCGTTGAGCGAGAGATCGTGCGCCGCATCGGTGAGCGCCTGTACGGGAGGAAGCGCAATGGATGACTGGAGTATCGACGAGGTGGAAGCCCGATTTTCGGAGGCGGCAGAAACAGCGCGGCGCTTGCCGCCTGCCCGCGTGATGGGCTATCTCAACGTATGGCCGATTCTGCTGCGCATGGCTCCGGAACGCGCCCCGGCGGATGACGAGGTGCATCACTTTCCGCCATCCCCTGCGGCCATTGACCGGATGCTGGAAGTCACACGCTGGGTGCAGTGGCTTGATACCGAATCACGGCATATCGTGTGGATGCGCGCAGATCGCTGCGAGTGGTCGCAGATCGCCAGACGGTTCGGTTGTGCAGTCAGGACGGTTCAGCGCAGACGCAAGATTGCGCTGTCCATCGTGACAGAGCATCTGAATGGAGTGAGTGAAGTTGCGGCAAGTTGATAGCGGGTACGAACACATGCGTAAAGATGAGTATTGGTGCGGGTTTCAAGCGTTTTTTAGGGTGTCGCGTTTGGAAGATTTTCTGCTAATATTTGTGCCATGTTCGAAGTTTGAACGACCCCATTCAACACATCCCCCAAACCGCCCGCGAGGCGGTTTTTTTACGCCCATGGAAAAGCTAAACATCGAATATCGCCCGGTCGGATTGCTGGTTCCGTTCGTGAACAACGCCCGTACCCACAGCGATGACCAGGTCGCGCAGATCGCTGCTTCAATCCGTGAGTTTGGTTTTAACAACCCAATCTTGGTGGATGGCGAACGTGGCTTGATCGCAGGCCACGGCAGACTGCTCGCCGCACGCAAACTTGGACTGAACACCGTGCCGGTCATCGAACTGGCGCATCTGTCTCCCACGCAAAAACGTGCCTACATTCTGGCTGACAACCGCCTCGCTGAAAACGCCGGATGGGACAAGGAACTGCTGGCGCTGGAACTGGCCGATCTCAAGCTGTCCGAGTTTGATCTCGATCTGCTCGGCTTCAGTGGCGATGAACTCGACGAGTTGCTGAATGCTGCAAACAAGGAAGGCTTGACCGACGACGATGCCGTGCCTGAAGTAACGGAGAATCCCGTCTCACGCACCGGTGACGTTTGGCTGCTGGGTAATCACCGCCTGCTCTGTGGCGATGCCACCAAGCCGGAGGATTACCAACGATTGCTGGGTGCCGAACTGGTCGACATGACGTTCACCGACCCGCCCTACAACGTGAACTACGCCAACACGGCAAAAGACAAACTGCGCGGTAAAAACCGCCCCATCCTGAACGACAACTTGGGTGACGACTTCGGTGGGTTTCTCACCGCAGCCTGCACCAACATCCTGTCGGTCACCAAGGGTGCCGTGTATGTCGCTATGAGTTCGTCCGAACTCGACACGCTGCAATCCGCGTTCCGTGCTGCCGGTGGCAAGTGGTCAACGTTCATCATCTGGGCCAAGAACACTTTCACGCTCGGACGCGCAGACTATCAGCGCCAGTACGAGCCGATTCTGTACGGCTGGCGCGACGGAGCCGATCACTTCTGGTGCGGCGCACGCGATCAGGGCGATGTCTGGCAGATCAAGAAACCTGCCAAGAACGATCTGCACCCAACCATGAAGCCGGTGGAACTGGTGGAGCGCGCCATCCTCAACAGCAGCAAGAGCCGTGACATCGTGCTCGATCCGTTCGGCGGTTCCGGCACCACACTGATCGCCGCCGAAAAGTCTGGGCGCTATGCACGTCTGATGGAGATGGACCCGAAGTACGTCGATGTAATAATTAAACGCTGGCAAGAATTCTCGGGCGGCAAGGCCACCCTTCAAGCCGATGGCAAGGCGTTTGATGCGCTATGCGTTGGCGCTGACGGGATAAATGTCACCGCTGGTGATGTCAGCCTCGTAAGTCACATCGCTGAACTCGCTGGGGTCGTCAGCAATGGCGACACCACCGATTGATTTGATGGCCACGCCGTACTTGCGGGTGAGTTTTGTTAGCTCGGCAACAAATGTGTCGTAGTTGGCTTCGTTGCTTGGGTTGGTTTGGATGGCAGTCATGTCAGTCTCCTAAATGCTTGGGGTTTAAATCATCTCGTAACCGGCGTGTTCGAGCCGTTGTGCATCGGCGGGTGTGACCACCCAGTATTCGCCGTTTTCGCCGTCGTTGTCGCCCAGCACCACCCAGTGGGGTTTGATGCAGCGGTTGGCGTAGTTGTTGGCCAACTCAGGGTTGCGGAACACGGCGATGTGGCCTTTGACGAGGGCTTGGACTTGAGGGTTGATCATTTTTTGCTCCTTGGCGTGGTTGGTTTCGACACCCGTATGAACGCTCTTTTTGATTGAGAAGCCAAGTCAATTCTGCATCTTTCTGCAGCTATTTTGACTTGGCTTTTCGGGGGCTAGGCAATCCGGTACACACGGTCGCGTCCTGGCTCCTTGACCGAGGTAATTTCCAATCCCAGTTTCTTTTTGAAGGCTCCGGCAAAGGTGCCGCGAACCGTGTGCTGTTGCCAGCTGGTGGCCGTGCAAATCTCGTTGATCGTGGCCCCCTCCGGTCGTTTGAGCATGGCAATGACTTCCGCCTGCTTGCTGTTGGCACGTGTGCGCCGCTGTTCGGGTTCTGTTGGCTGAGTAGCCTCACAGCTCGGACGTGTCACACCCAGCACGTCGTAGCCCTCGGCTGCCACGCACCAGTCATCCCCGTCGCGGGTGATCAGCGCGCGGTTGAACAGGGAATCGATCACCTTGTTGCGTGCGCCGCCCTTGATGTTGTCGGGAAACCAGTCGAGTTTGCCGCCGGTGTGCTTCACGGCGTGTTCGAGAATCTGGCGCTGGGTATCGGTGAGTTTGATGTCGGTCATGGTGTTCTCCTCGTGGATTGATGTTGATTAAGGTTGTGCGGCAATTTTGGCTTCGCTGGCTTTGGGCGTTTGGAGCCCGACTTCGCATCCGGCCATGAAGGCGGCGTGCAAGGCTTCCTTGATGCGCCACACCGCGACATCGTGAAAGTCCAGTCGATCGCTGTGGCGTGTTTCCAGCGTCTCGATGTCCAGGTGCTTCTCGGCGATCAGGGTCAGGAGGGTGTCGAGTTGGTTCATGGCGTATCTCCTTAAACGTTGTGGATTTTTGCAGCCTTGTCGAACCCTACCCAAGCACCGTTTTTGTCGAGGCCGCGTGCAGCCAACTCTTCGCGGGCAATCAGGTTCAGGTCCAGCTCGCCGCGTGCGACCGCTGCCAGCACCTTAGTCATTGCTGTCTGGATAAAACCGATTTCGTCGACCGTAAATTCGTTGCTTGTGTAGCTCATTTTGTTTGCTCCGTTGTTGTTGATGACGGTGACATGAACGCTTCATTTTTTAAGTTAATCAACTGGTTTCTGAACAAAGTTCCAGTACCGTTTGTTAGCTGTTGTTGATTGCCTCCAATGCCCCGCAAAGCCCCCACGCCCTGCCGTCACCCCGGTTGTCCGGCGGTGCTGGAGGTGTCCGGCTACTGCGACAAGCATCGTGCGGCGATGCACCGTGATTACGACCGGACACGCCGACACGAACCTGATCGGGCGTTCTACAAATCACTGGCGTGGCAGCGCGCACGAGCGGCGTTCCTGCGGGCACACCCGTTGTGCTGTGCATGTGAGACGAAGGGTTTGATTGTTGCGGCACGTGCGGTCGATCACATCCAACCGATCAAGTCGGGTGGTGACCGCCTCGACTGGCGCAACCTGCAGGCGTTGTGCATTGCCTGCCACAACCGCAAGACCACCAGCGAGTGGCAATCGCGCAGGCATACCACCCCCTAGGGGGTATGAATCTCTACAACCCGCACGCAGGGGACCGGACGCCTGCCCAAATTTTTGTGCGTGCAAAATGAAAAACTTTTTTTGTGGAAATCATGGCCGGACGTAAACCCCTTCCCGTTGCGATCAAGAAGATCAAAGGGACGTTGCAGAAGTGCCGCACCAATCCGCGTGAGCCGAAGCCCACCGGCGTGCTGTGTTCACCACCCGAGTACATGTCGGAAGGTGCCAAGGAGGCGTGGCGCTACGCGGTGGAAAATTCACCGCCCGGCTTGCTGTCGGCACTGGATGGCGCGGTGCTGGAACGATGGGCGAATTGCTCCGGCATGTATCGCGAGGCGCTGGCCAAGATCAACCAGACCGGGGTGTCCGGCATGCTGGTCAAAACCCCCAGCGGCATCTTGCGGCGCTCGCCGCTGATGGACGTGATCCGTGACCTAGCGCTTGAGATGAAAAGCTACGAAACCGAGATGGGCTTCACCCCGGCATCGCGCTCGCGCGTCACGCTGCCCTCGGGCGGTTCTGAACCGGCTGATCCATGGTCGGAGATCGCAGGCTGATGGCGGCGCGCAACTATGCCGCCATTGCCCGCCAGTATGCCGAGTCCGTTGTCGCCGGAGACACGCCCGCCTGTCGTTGGGTGCAACTGGCCTGCCAGCGGCAACTGAACGATCTGGCCAAATTCCGTGGCAAGGGCAGTCCGTACCGCTTCAACCCGAAGCTGACGGATCGGACAGGCAAAGCCTACTACCCTGCCGACAACCTGTGCGCCTTCATTGAACGGTTGCCGCATGTGAAAGGGCCTCTGGCTGGTGAGTCGATCAAGCTGGAGCCGTGGCAGGTGTTCATCCTCGCCACCGTGTTCGGATGGGTCAAACCGAATGGTCGTCGTCGCTTCCGGCGTTCCTACATCGAGGTGCCGCGCGGCAATGCCAAGTCGACGCTCTCCTCAGCGGTCGCGCTGTACATGCTGACCGCTGATGGTGAAGGTGGTGCCGAAGTGTATTCACTGGCGACCACCCGCGATCAGGCGCGCATCGTGTTTGGCGATGCACAGACCATGGCGCGCAAGTCCGCCGGGTTTCGTAGTCGCTTTGGTGTGAACGTCGGCGCGCACAACATGAACGTGCTGACCAGCGGCTCCAAGTTCGAAGCGCTGTCGGCTGAAGGTTCGACCCTCGATGGTTTGAACATCCACTTCGGTTGCGTCGACGAGTTGCACGCGCACAAAACGCGCACCGTCTATGACGTAGTAGAGACCGGCACGGGCAAGCGCGACAACTCGCTGCTGTGGGTTATCACCACCGCAGGCAGCAACCGTGCAGGGATTTGCTACGAGGTGCGTACCTTCGTCACCCGTCTGCTCGACGGGGTTTTCGAGGACGACAGCCAGTTCGGCATCGTCTACGGCATCGATGATGGCTCCGAGGTTGACTGGACGTCCGAGTCGGCATTGGTCATGGCCAACCCGAACTGGAATATTTCGGTGCGTCCCGAAGTTTTGTTGCCGCTGCAGGCCAAGGCGATGCAGATGCCAAGCGCAGTCAACAACTTCAAGACCAAGCACCTGAACGAGTGGGTCAATGCCGACACGGCATGGATGGACATGCGCGCTTGGGATGCCTGTTCTGATGCCACGCTCGATCTGGACAATTTTAGCGGCCAACCCTGCTGGATCGGTCTGGATCTGGCAAGCAAGACCGACATCGCAGCCTTGATGCTGGTGTTCCAGCATCCGCACATTGCCGGAGCCTATGCCGTATTCGGACGTTACTACCTGCCGGAAGACACGGTTAACTCTTCGGCCAACAGCCAATACTCCGGCTGGATGCGCGCAGGCAGGCTGACGGTGACACCCGGCAACGTGATTGACTTTGGCTGGATCGAAGCGGACCTGATCGACTTCGCCAGCCGCTTCGAGATTCAGTCGGTGGCGTTCGACCCGTTCCAGGCCACGCAACTCTCCACCCGCATGATCGCGGAGGGATTGCCGATGCTGGAGGTGCGCCCCACCGTGCTCAATTTCAGTGAGCCGATGAAGACGCTGGAAGCTCTGGTCCTGCAAAAGAAACTCATCCACGACAGCGACCCAGTGCTGGGCTGGATGGCCTCCAACGTGGTGGCGCATCTGGATGCCAAGGACAACATCTATCCGCGCAAGGAACGACCCGAGAACAAGATCGACGGCATCGTGGCACTGATCATGGCGATCTCCCGCGCAATTTTGCCGGGTGATGCGGTGGTGCTGGATAGCGATTACGAATTGATGATGCTGTAACCAACTTTGACTGGAATTGGCGAATGGGGATGTTTGATTTCTTGTCGCGCTGGCGTGCTTCCAGCAGCGACCGTTCGCCATGGGGTGATTTTTGGTTTGAGCCGGTTGCAGCACGCAGCGGTAGCGGCATGCGTGTTTCAGCAGATGCGGCACTGCGTTTGTCTGCGGTGTATGCCGCTGTGCGTATCCTGTCGGAAACCATGGCCTCACTTCCTTTCGTGTTGTATCGGCAGCGTCCCGATGGCGGCAAGGAGCGCGTCACTGATCACTGGCTATATGACCTGTTCGCCAAGCGTCCAAACCGCTTTCAAAACCCGTTCGAGTGGCGCGAAATGTTGCAGGGCCATTTGGCGTTACGCGGCAATGCGTACAACCGCATCGTGTCGAATGCGCGCGGTGAGATCATCGAACTGATGCCGATCCATCCGGATCGGATTCGCATGGAGTTGCTGCCAAACGGTGACTACCGCTATCGCGTGACCGACCGGCTGGGAAATGAAACGATCGTGCCGCGCGGCGAGATCTGGCATCTGCGCGGTCTGTCCTCCGATGGCCTGCTGGGCATGAGTCCGATCGAACTGGCACGCGAAAGCATCGGCATGGCACTGGCGGCTCAAGATTATGGTGCACGCTTTTTTGCCAACGATGCCAAGCCCACCGGTGGCTGGATCGAGTTTCCGGGATCGTTCAAGGATAACGATGCCAAACGAGTGTTCCGCGAGTCGTATCAACAGGCACAGTCGGGAGCCAATCGCGGCAAGGTGCTCGTGCTGGAAAACGGCATGAAATTCCACGAGGTCGGTGTGACCAACAAGGACGCGCAGTTCCTCGAACTACGCAAATTTCAGATCACCGACATCGCCCGGCTGTTCCGTGTACCGCCGCACATGATCGGCGACCTGGACCGAGCCACCTTCAGCAACATCGAACAGCAAAGCCTCGAATTCGTCATGCACACCATGACCCCGTGGGCCGAGCGCTGGGAAGCCAGCATCGAAGCCGACCTGCTGCTCGATGACGACAAACTGGAAGTGGAATTTGATTTCGCCAACCTGATGCGAGGCGATGCCGCCAGTCGCGCCGGTTACTACCAGAGCGGCATCCAGAACGGCTGGCTGACCCGCAATGAAGCGCGTATCGCAGAAAACCTAGACCCGATCGACGGGCTGGACGAACCGCTGCGACCACTCAACATGGTCGAGAACTCCGATGCCGAGGAAGCCGAAGGCGAAACTGAACCAACCAAACAACCCACAGCGCCTCAATCACCCGCTGATTCAGAACAGAAAGACGCCGAAGATGAAACGTGAACTCCTGCTGGCCGAGTTTCTGGCCACACCATGGGCGATGATGCCCGAGCGACTAGCTGCCGTAACCTCGGTCATGAGCCGATGGTCACGCGGTGATGCCGCCACCAAAGCCACACTGGAACAGATCGCCGCAGATCAGTCGGCACGAAACACGCGCCGCCAAGCGCTGGCCAGCTCGGCTGGCAACGGCATCGCAGTATTGCCGCTGTATGGCGTGGTCACCCAGCGCGGCAACATGGTCGACGACGTATCCGGCCCCGGCAGTGTCAGCACACAACTGTTTGCAGCGGCCTTGCGCGATGCCATTGCCGATCCTGCGGTCGGCAGCATCCTGATCGACATCGACAGTCCCGGCGGCAGTGTCTATGGCGTGGCCGAACTGGCCGACGAGATCGCTGCGGCCCGTAGCCAGAAACCGGTGGTGGCGATCGCCAACAGTCTCGCCGCTTCCGCTGCCTACTGGATAGGTGCGCAGGCCTCCGAACTGTATGTCACGCCCGGTGGTGAGGTGGGCAGTATCGGCGTGTGGCAGGCGCACTTTGATTATTCCGAAGCGATGTCTCGTGATGGCGTAAAGCCCACGCTGATTTCGGCGGGCAAATTCAAGGTCGAAGGCAATCCCTACGCACCACTGGATGACGAGGCCCGTTCGTTCCTGCAATCGCGCACCGACGATTACTACGCCGCCTTCACCAAGGCCGTCGCAAAGGGACGTGGTGTCGCCATTTCGCAGGTACGGGAGGGAATGGGACAAGGGCGTGTATTGGGTGCCGATGCCGCACTGGCCGAGAATATGGTCGATGGCATCAGCACCTTCTCCGATGTCCTCAAAAAAATGCAGCGCGATGCAAAGTCATCGAGACCAAAGACATCCCGCCTCGCCATCGCCCGTCGCGAACTGGAAATTATGTAGCAAACCCCGCGAGTAATCGCACCTCAAATCTGACCGCCCTCGTGGCGGTTTTTTATTGCCCGCCTCGTGCGGGTTGTTTATTTGGAGAACCCAAGCATGAGCAAACAACTACGAGCGTTGCAGGCACGCAAGAGTGCGCTGGTCAAAGAGGCCCGCGCACTGACTGATCTGGCGGCAACCGAATCCCGCGACATGACCGATGCCGAGGTCACCGCCTTCGATGCGCTACGCGGAAAAATCGATGCGGCCTCGGCATCCATCGACCGCGAAGCCGCACTGATCGCCGAAGAAGCACGGTTGTCGGCAAGCAACGCCCTCGGGGTGGTGGTCACCGACAACCGCGAACTGGACCCCAAGCGCGGCTTCGCCAGCATCGGCGAATTCATGCAGGCAGTGTATCTGTCGCAGAAACCCGGCAAGTCGATGGATGAACGCCTGTTCATAGGTGCTGCAGCACCGACCAGTTTTGGTAACGAGAGTGCCGGTCAGGATGGCGGCTTTTTGGTGCCACCCGACTTCTCCAAGGAGATTTTCCGGCTGAGTCTGGGCGAGGATTCGCTGATGCCGCTGACTGACAACGTCGAGATCACGGCAAACAGCATGGCTTTCCCCAAGGATGAAACCACGCCATGGGGTACCAACGGCATTCGTGCCTACTGGCAAGGCGAAGCAGCGGCTGCCAATGCCACCAAACCGGTGATGGGTCTGTCCACCTTGCGGCTCAAAAAGCTGATGGCATTGGTACCGACCACTGACGAGTTACTGGACGATGCCAGTGCCCTGACCAGCTACCTGCCGGACAAGGTCGCCACCTCGATCCGCTGGAAGACCAACGAATCCATCCTGTTCGGTGCAGGCAATGGCATTCCGATCGGTTGTATGAACGCCGGTGCCGTGGTGACGGTGGCAAAGGAAACCGCTCAGGCCACACAAACACTGGTGCCGCAGAATCTGGCCAAGATGATCGCGCGCCTGCCACCGGGTTCGTTCGGCAACGCGGTGTGGATCATCAACAACGATGTGCTGCCTGCGCTGTTCACGCTGTCGCTTGGCAACTACCCGATCTACCTGCCCAACGGACTGACGGTCGGCGGTATCCAGGTCTCACCCTACGGCACCTTGCTGGGTCGTCCGGTGATCGTGTCGCAGCACGCCAACACCTTCTCGTCGCAAGGTGACGTGATGCTGGTGGACCTGTCGTACTACCAGACCATCACAAAGGCCGGTGGCTTGCAAACGGCGACCTCGATGCATCTGTATTTCGATGCCGATCTGACCGCATTCCGCACCACCTTCCGCATGGATGGACAGTCGAAGATCGCCAGCGCGATCGATCCTGCCAAGGGCAGCAGCAAGCTGTCGCCGTTCATCCAGCTGGCTGCACGCTAATCGTTAAACCCCTATCGGGCGGGACAGGCTCCCGCCTGAACTTTTACAGGAGATTCCAATATGTTTCCCAACGCAAAAGGCAGCGAACTGCTGTCCATCCTCGCCACAGTCGATCCGGTCAGTCAGGCAGCTGGTACCGTCACCACCGGCTGGATTTCGGTGGCGAATTTCCATGCCCTCATGGCCATTCTTGAAACCGGTGCGCTGGGCGTAGCAGGTACGGTGGATGCAAAACTGCAGCAGGCACTGGATGCCGCCGGTACCGGGGTGAAGGACATCACCGGTCGTGCCATCGTGCAATTCACCCAGGTGGGCGGTGGCAGTGCCAAGCAGGCTCTCCTCAATCTGAAACCAGAAGATCTGGACATCGCAAACGGCTACGGCTTCATGCGTCTATCGATCACGGTCGGTGTCGCCGCCAGTGTGGTAGCAGCGCAAATCATCGGCCTCAACCCGCGTTATGCCGATGCGGATGTCTTCAACCAAGCAGCTGTAACGCAGATCATCTACTGATAACGGAGACAACACATGGCACGTCACATTCGCTTCACCGAAAACTTCCACGCCGTCGATGGCGCGGGCAACAGCAGCATCAAATACCGCGCCGGAGAAACTTATCCGGCGACAGAGGAAACAGAACGTCTGACTGCCAGCGGCATCGCGGTGTTAGTTGAAATTGTGGACGAACCGGCAGCCATCATCGACACGATTACTGCTGATTCGGCTCCCGCCGCTGATACCGCATCTGCCGATACCCCCGTGAGCTAACCCATGCCGTTGCAACTCGTCACCCCTCCCGCACTGGAGCCGGTCACCCTCAGTGAAGCGCGCCTCCACCTGCGGGTGGACATGGCGGACGACGATCCACTGATCAGTGCGCTGATCTCGGCGGCCAGATTGCACGCAGAGATGCTGACTGCGCGGCAGTTTCTGCCTGCACGCTGGCGCTTGGTGATGGACCGATTCACGCCGATGGTCCTGCTCAACCGTTCGCCGGTCGTGAGCGTGGTCAGTGTGCGATACCTAGACATGGGCGGTCTCTGGCAAATCATGCCCGTGACCGACTATGTCGTGGAGTCGAGTTCCGAACCGGCGCGCATCACGCCTGCCTTCGGCAAGATCTGGCCGCCCACCTTGCCGCAGATCGGCAGCGTGGAAATTCTGTTCGATGCTGGCTATGCCGATGCCACCAAGGTACCGGATGGCATCAAACGCTGGATGCTGTTGCGTGTCGGCAGCCTGTACCAGCACCGCGAAGAAATGAGCGTGCTGCCTGCCGGACGTATCGATCCGCTGCCGTTCGTGGATAGCCTGCTCGACCCGTACCGGGTGGTGACCTTGCTATGAGCGTGCGTGTTTCAGCAGGACGTCTGGATCGCCGCATCACGCTCCAGCAAAAAACCATCACGCGCGGCAATCTGGGTGGGCATCAGGAAGTGTGGACGGATGTTGCAACCGTGTGGGCGGAAGTGCGCGAGCTGTCCGGTCGGGAAATCTTCAATGCCAAGGCGGTCGGTAGTTCCGCCACCCGCATGATCACCTTGCGCCACCGAGCTGACGTGCATGCGGATCAGCGCGTGGTGTTTTCCGATGGGCGCATTGCGCGTATCGAATGGCTGCGCCGCACCGAGCGCCACGAATATCTCGAACTATATTGCCTCGACCTCGATGACTGACCTCAAGATTAACGGACTCGCCGAACTGCAAAAGCTGCTCGACGAATTGCCTGCGCGAATCGAAGCGAATGTCGTGCGCGGTGGTGTACGTGCCGGAGCACGGGTGATAGCCGATGAGGCCAAACGTCTGTGCCCGATCGGAGGTGTAGAAAACAGTACCCGCGCAGGCGAACAGCCCGGCGCATTGCGTGATTCGATTCGGGTATCGGCCAAGTCGCAGCGAGGCCGTGTCACCGCCACCATCAAGGCCGGTGGCAAGAACGGTGTGTTTTATGCAGGCATGGTCGAGTACGGCACAGCGCGTCACCTGATCAAACCGAAGAATCGCAAAAGTCTGCTCCTTGCCGGTGTCGCACGCGAAGCGGTCCAGCATCCCGGTGCCAAAAAGAAACCCTTCATGCGTCCGGCACTGGATGGCAAGGCTGCCGACGCGGTGGAAACCATGGCCGATTACGCGCGTACTCGCCTGCCGCTCGAGATCGAGAAGATGAAATGAAAGCTGAAACCGTCATCAAATCATTGCTGGATGCGTCAGTTGAACTCACTACACTGGTTAGCACGCGCATCTATCTGGACACCCGCCCCGAAGCGGACTTACTGCCTGCCGTGGTGTTCGAACTGATCAGTGATCGACCGGACACACCCGCCTTCCCCGGCATGAATTGCGAGATGTGCACGGCACGCATGCAGGTGAACTGTCTGGCACGAACGGCAGAATCCGCTGTTGCCCTACGCGAGGCTGTCAAAGCTGCCTGCCATCTGCATTACGGTGTGATCAATGGTATCGCGGTCACCGCCTGTTTGCAGGACCAGTGCGGTGCCGACAGTTACGACGCACTGGTGGACATCTACACCAAGCCGGTCGATTTCATTTTGCGCTACCTGCGCTAACTTCAAAAGGAATACCCCATGGCCAAAACCGACCCTGCCACACCTGTGGCAGCCATCGACGCGTCTGCAGTCATCGAGGTCTGGTTCACCGATCTGCTGGCAAGCCTGCCTGCACTTCGCGAAACCGACACCTACAACCCGCTACGGGTGGCACTCGACGACCTCAAGGTGCGATTGCAACCCGCAGCACCGGTCCCACCCACCCTTTAATCTCAGGAGACAACCACCATGAGTCTGACCTTTGGTAGCGGATTTCTGTACGGCATCAATGCCGCAGCGAACTCGACGCCGATCAAACTCGGCAAATTGCAGGATGTGTCGTTCGACTTCTCGTTCACGCTGAAGGAACTGCGCGGACAGAGCCAGTTTCCGCTGGATGTGCGACGCGGTTCCGGCAAACTCACCGGCAAGGCAAAATTCGCCGAACTGAACGGGCGCGCGCTGAACGACCTGTTCTTTAGCGGTACCTCGGCGACCGGGCTGCTGCTCTCAGCAGTGAACGAAGTCGGTACGGTCACCACCGCCACGGTGACGGTTGCCAATGCCGCCACTTTCGATACCGATCTGGGCGTAGTGTATGGCGCAACGGGCCTGCCGCTGACCAAGGTGGCGAGTGCACCGGCTGCCGGTCAGTACAGCGTGTCGGTCACTGGCGTGTATACCTTCAACACCGCCGACAATACCAAGCAGGTGCTGATCGACTATCTGTACAACGCGACCACCGGCGGCAGCAAGATCACGCTGGGCAATGCGTTGATGGGCAACACGCCAACCTTCATGGGCGTGTTCAGCGCGCAGGTCGGCGGCAAGACCAACACCCTGAAACTCAACTCCTGCACTTCGTCGAAACTGGCGCTGGCAACCAAACTGGAAGACTACGCCATCCCCGAATTGGACTTCGAGGCGATGGCCGATGCAACCGGCTCTCTTGGCATCTTCTCTGTGGCGGACTAATCATGATCAACGGTAAAACAATCACCCTCTCGGGGCGCGAGTTTGTCGCTCCACCGGTCAACTGGGCCACCTTCAAGCAGTTCAAGGCGGAATTTGCCGAAATCCAGAAGGGAACGTGGGTGCCGGACTTCGATGTCATGGGCACCATCATCCTGCAGGCGTTGCAGCGCAACTACCCTGAACTGACCGAAGCGGAACTGGGCTCCTTGCTCGACATCGGCAATATGGGACAGGCGTTCTCGGCGGTCATGAATGCCAGCGGTTTTGAGGACCGCACGCCGGGGGAGGTTCACGCGGCGAGCTCATCGACTGGGACGAACTGACCGCGCACATCGCCATGAGTACCGGTTGGTCGTGGGACACCATCGACCGGGAAATGGACTTGATGCGGCTTGCCGCGCTGAATCATTACTGGGACAGACATCCGCCGCTACACCTGATGGTGCAAAGCTATCTTGGCATCAAGCCGGTGTCGCGTAGTTTAGCTGCACGGCAACGGGAAGCGGACAACACGGAGCGGGATGTTCAGGAATTTGCCGAGATGTTTACAGCGGCAGGCGGACTTAGCGCTTGAGATCGCGGTAAAAATTCTCGTGAGAACCTATAGCTTCCAGATAAACCAACTGGACACCTTCGTCGAGTGTGTAGCCCAGCAGATAGAGCTGTCCTTGACTACGAAATTTGTAGACTAACAACTCAGCGAGATCACCTTTTTTACGCTCGCCGATGGAAGGTTTCTCAGCAACCAGTTCGACCGCATTATCGACATCTGCCGCGACGTTATCGTGTAGTTTCTTGTACTGACGGGCAAAGCGCCGCGTCTGTTCAACGGTGTAACTCATGCACAGCGACTGCGTGGCACGAACGGTGTTGCCTGATCGCGTGGCTCACGCATTGAGGCCAAAGCTTCCGCCACAAAACTAACTGGCAAATCCGGATTGTCGAGTGATGCACGACCAATCATGGCCCAATACTCAATCTGTCCTGCGATTGTACGGTGCTCAACCTGTGCTTCGGTGCGCGCCTGCTCGTACAGCGTGTCGTCGATTCTAACTGGCATACCCATTTTGGCTCTCCCAATAACATTTACTACAAAAGTAGCGACATTGTAAACCCGAAGGACTGAATATGGCAACCACCATCGGCACCCTCGAAATCGAGATGGCCGCGAATATCGCGCGCCTGTCTGCCGATCTCGGGGCCGCACGCAATGAAGTCAACCGCACCATGGGTGAGATTCAGCGTTCGGTATCCAGCATGCAGGATGGCATCCAGTCCGGCATGAACGGTGTCACGGCAGCGTTTGGCAAGGTCAATGTTGCCATCGCAGCCATCACCACGGCACTGGCCGGAGGTGCTGCCTTCAAGAGTGCTGTGGAAGAAACGGTCAACATGACCAAGGAAGCCAATGCGCTGGGTAAGTCACTCGGTATTTCGGCGACCGAAGCATCCATCCTCAACATCGCACTGGGCGACATCTACCAGTCCAGCGACACCATGCTGGCCGCAAACAAGGCGATGACGAAACAACTGGTCAGCAACGAGGACGCGTTCAAGTCCTTGGGCGTTGCCACCCGCGATCAGAACGGTCACTACCGCAACAGCCTGGACATCATGCTGGACGTGAACGGGCGGCTGCTCGCCTTCCGCGAAGGCACGGATCGCAACATCGAAGGCATGAAGGTCTACGGCAAGGCGTGGGGTGAAGTTCAGGGCATCCTGAAACTCAACACCGAGTTGATGGAAGCCTCGCGCACCAAGGCGCGTGAATTGGGGTTGGCCGTCGGCGCAGAAAACGTCGAAGCCACGGCACGCTATCGCGCCGCCATGAATGACGTGGGCGATGTGATCTCGGCTGTCCGCAAAACCATCGGTGATGCGATGCTGCCGCGCCTGACTGAAACCGCCAACTGGTTCGCCAATATCGGACCTCAGGCGGTCGAAGTCATGCGTGCCGTGATGGAAACTTTCGTATCCGTTTCCAGCAGCGTGAGTACCGTCGTTTCTGCCGCATGGAATGCAATTGCCGATGTCTTCGCCACGGTGGTCGAGGCAGTCAAAGCGGCGCTTGGCGATGGCAGTCCCTCGATCTCCGGCATGCAGTTGTTCAAGAACATGTGCGCCGTAGTCGAGATTGCGGTCATCGCCCTGCGCACCGGCTTTCAGGAGTCGTTCGCCGCGATTGGTCTGGCTGTTGAGCTGGTCGTGATCGGTCTGAAGGAGTTTAGCCAGATCGCTGCCGCTGCCCTCCGTCTCGATTGGGCCGGAGTGAAGCAGGCATGGGCCGATGGTTCGGCAGCAGCTGCCGAAGCAGTGGAACGCAATGCCGCGCGTATGTCCAAGGCCGCCGCTCAGGCGCGTCAGGATATGGGTGCTGCCGTTGATCGTGCCTATGCTGACCCCAAGCAACCTACACCCACTCAGGCTAAAACCGGCGGCCAGCAATCGTCCGGCAAAACCGACTCAGGCTCAAAACCCAAGTCGCGTATCAAGGATTTTGAGGCTGGACTTGTCGAACTCAAGGCCGCACGCGATCGCGAGAATGATCTCAATCACACATTTTTTGAATTCTCCAAGGAACAAGAACGTACCTACTGGCAGAACATTCTGCAGACCCGCAATCTGTCCAAAGAGGAGCGGATTGCCGTAGAGCGCAAACTGCTCGATGCCTCGCTGGCCGTACACAAGGAAGCAGCACAGGCCCAGCAGGAAGAGATCAAGCGCCAGATCGATGCCACCCGCGCAGGTTCGCTCGAGCGTGTTCAGCTCACCATGCAGGCCGCCGCCAAGATCGGCGAACAATACGGTCTGGAAAGTCGGGAATATCGCAAGGCGCAGGACGAGGTCCGCCGTGCCGCAATCGAACGCAGCAAGGAAATCGAAAAGCTCGAACAGATGCAGGTCGATGCCAGACGCAATGCCAGCCTGCACGGCCTTGCCATGGAACGTGACCGATTGAGTCAGTCAAAACAACTTGGCGACATTTCCGGCGCGGAAGAACTGGCCGCCCTGCGTGATCTGGAAGAGCGCAAATACCGCATCGAGCTGAAGGCTGCGGAGGATCGTGCCGCGCTGGTTGCGGCTGACCCGATCGCATACCAGCAGGCGATGGACAAGATATCCCAGATCAAACAGCAGCATGATCTGGAAATGCAGCGCAACAGTGCGGCGATGGCACTGGAACAACGTCAGGAAGCACTGCAGATGTTCCAGCCCTTCACCAACGCTTTTGAAAAAAGCGTCAACGGCATGATTCAGGGCACGCTCACTTTCAGTCAGGCGATGCGCAACATGGCGCAATCCATCGTGCTGGAGTTCGTCAACATGGGCGTGAAGATGGTGGCGCAATGGCTGGCTGCAGAAGCGGCCAAGACACTGGCTTCCCGGACCGGCACTGCGGTGCGCAGCACACTGGAACAATCTGCCGCCGTCGCCAGCAAGTCGATCGCGGTCACCAGTGCCAATGTGGAAATCGGTGCCAAGGCAGCCGGTGCCGCAGCGGGTGCGGCGCAATCCCAAGCCTCCATTCCGTTTGCCGGATGGGGACTGGCTGCCGCCGCGTTTGCCTCTGTCATGGCCTTGGTTCTGGGCGCGAAGAGTGTGGTCGCCTCGGCTGCTGGTGGTTTTGATATTCCGGCGGGCTTGAATCCGATGACGCAATTGCATGAGCGCGAGATGGTGCTGCCTGCCGAGCATGCGGACACCATTCGTGGCCTGTCCGGCACGGGCGGACAACAACCCATCAACATCCAGTTGAGCACGTTCGATACCCAAGGTGTGAAGCGCTTCCTGATGGACAACGGCAACGTGATCGCCGATTCCCTGCGTGCGCAGGCCAGAAACTTCAAAACCGTCTAATCATGAGCAATCAGGTTTTTCCAACGCTACCGGGGCTGACCTGGAATGTGGTACGCGCCCCCCAGTGGGCGACCCGCATCCAGAAGGCCGTTTCCGGCAAGGAGTTCCGCAGCGCATGGATGTCGGCACCGATCTACACTTTTCGGTTGTCCTATGAGGTGCTGCGGGAAGCGGCAAGCTTCCAGGAAATTCAGCAACTGGTCGCATTCTTCAACAACGTGCGTGGCTCGTTCGACTCGTTCCTGTATTCAGATCCGAACGACAACAGCATTACCGCGCAAAACTTCGGTACCGGCAACGGCGTGCAAACCGCCTTCCAGTTGATGCGCAGCTATGGCGGCAACCTGGAAGCGGTCGGCCAATTGAACGGCACACCTTCGCTCTACCTCAACGGGGTGTTGCAAGCCGCAGGTTTTGCGATCGGCAGTACCGGACTAGTGACTTTCACCACGGCACCCGTGGCAGGTAGCGCACTGACCTGGAGCGGCAGCTACTACTACCGCTGTCGTTTCCTGCAGGACACGCTGGAATTCAACGAATTCATGAACAGCCTGTGGGAAGCCAAAAAGGTCGAGTTCATCGGCTCCCTCACGCCCAACCGCATCTGATATGAAGACTGCCTCTGCCAATCTGCTCGCCATGCTCAATGGCACGGAAAATGCGCTGGTCATGGCCGATTGCTACACGCTGACGCTGTTGGGTGGTCAGGTGTTGCGCTATACCGACTTCGATCTGGACCTGATGCTGAGCGGCGCACTATATATAAGTAGCGGCATCAAATTCAAGCGCAGCCGGATTCGTTGGATTGCCGGACTGGAAGTCGACACGCTGGACCTGACGCTTTATGCAAATCCGACCGATACGGTGAACGGCGTGCCTTTCCTGCGCCAGGTCAAGGGCGGCATTCTGGATGGTGCGACCATACGTCTCGATCGTGCTTACATGATTATCGGCAGCACAGCAGCAGAAGGCTTGCAGCTATTTTCTGGGCGAGTCGCGGAAGTGCAGACCGGCAGGACGGAAGCACGCCTCAAAGTCAAAAGCTGGCTCGAACTACTCAATGTCAAAATGCCGCGCAACCAGTATCAGGCCGGATGCGGCAATACTCTGTTCGATGGCATGTGCGGTTTGTCCAAGGCAGCACTCGCCGTCGCAGGAACGGTCAGTGGCACATCGACGGCGACATGGTTTCCGTCTGCCTTGGCGCAAGCGGCAAGCTGGTTCGATCTGGGTACGGTGACCTTCACCAGTGGCGCGAACAGCGGAATCTCCCGCACCGTACGTGCGTTTGCGGGTGGAGCCTTTGCCTTCAACCTGCCGTGGCCGAATATGCCGCAACTGGGTGATGCCTTCACGGCTTACCCCGGCTGCGACAAACAGCTTGCAACCTGCACCAGCAAATTTGCCAACGCGCCGAAATTCCGGGGCGAACCGTTTATCCCTATCCCTGAAACCGCGTACTGATCATGACCGAAGCTCAACAACGAACTGCGCTGGTGGAAGCAGCGCGCAGCTGGCTCAACACGCCCTACCACCACAAAGCACGGGTCAAGGGTGCCGGTGTGGATTGCGCGCAACTCCTGATTGGCGTGTACGCCGAGGCGGGGCTGATAGAAGCCTTCGACACCGGTGACTATCCGCCGGACTGGATGCTGCACCGCGAGGAAGAACGCTTTTTGGCATGGGTCGAGCGCTATCTGGTGGAAGTGGAATCACCCAAACCGGGGGATGTAGCGATCTGGCGTTTCGGTCGGTCGTTCTCGCACGGAGCCATCGTCGTGGAGTGGCCGCAGTTCATCCACGCCTATCGGGTGGCCGGATGTGTCTGCCTCGGGCAACTCGATCAGGATGTCGACCTGATGCGGCGATCCATCAAGTTTTACAGTTTTTTTCAGGGATAAAAAATGGGTGGTTTGTTTGGCGGTGGCGGCAGTGCTCCCAGTGCGCCAGCCCCGCAACGTCTGTCTGGCGTGCGCATGCAAAGCTCGACCTTCGGGCTGCCCAAGCAGATCGTCTATGGTCGGCATCGCATCACCGGCAACATCCTCTGGTACGGTGATTTCGTGGCCACCGCACAGACCTCGCAAGCGGCCTCCGGTGGCAAGGGCGGCGGTGGTGGCGGAGGCGGAAGTCCGCAGGTGACCGGCTATCAGTACAGCGCCTCGGTTGCCATCGGCCTGTGTGAAGGTGCCGTCGGCGGCATCGTCAGCATATGGGAAGGTAAAAAACAGGTCAACGGCATACAGGGTTCACCCACGACCAACAATTTCAAAGGGCTGCTCGCAGGTGGTGGTCAGGCCAAATTCACCGGCGTGCCGGGACAATCACCTTGGGCATATCTGTCCTCGCGCTATCCGGCACAGGCATTAAATTATCCGGGGCTGGCCTACATTGCCGCCACCAAGGTTGATCTGGGCACCAACGCGCAACTACCCAACTACTCCTTTGAGATGCAGGGCATGGCGCAATACTCCGCAGCCATCGTCGATGCCAATCCCCGTGATCTCATTTATGACTTTCTGACCAACGCCAAGCACGGTGCGCTGTTTCCGTCGGTGCAGGTCGGCGATACGGCGCAGTTCTCCAATTACTGTGTGGCCAACGGCATCTTCATCAGTGCCGTGGTGGATGCGCAGAAATCGGCTGCCGAATGGATATTGCAGTGGCTCAAGTGCTGCAATTCCACCGTGGTCTACTCGGACGGGCTACTCAAGTTCGTTCCCTATGGCGACGAGGTGGTGACCGGTAATGGCGTGACCTACACACCTGCCATCGCCCCGATTTACGACCTGGACGATGATGCATTCATTGCAGATACCGGCAGCGATCCGGTGACCGTGGTGCGCAAGGCGCAATCGGACACGCCCAATTCGATCAAGGTCGAGTTTGCAAACCGGGGAAATTTTTACAACCCGGAACTCGCAGAAGCGCTCGATCAGTCCAACATCGAAGCCTACGGCTTGCGTCCTGCCTCACCCGAAAAACTATCGGAAATCTGCAATGCCAGCATCGCGCGGCATGTCGCGCAACTGATTCTGCAGCGCGGCCTGTACATCCGCAACCATTACGAATTCCGCCTGCCGTGGAAATACGCGCTGCTGGAACCGATGGATGTGGTGACGCTCACCGATAGTGCCTTGGGACTGAACCGTGAACCGGTGCGTATCGTGAGCATCGAGGAAGACGAGTTCGGCTTGCTGACTGTGAGTGCCGAAGAGTTGCCGGTCGGTGTGGCTGCTGCCGCCCGATACGCGCAACAGGCAGGCAGCGGGTTTGCCGCCAACTACAACGTCGATCCGGGCAATGTTAATGCGCCAGTGATTTTTGAAGCGCCGGATCTGCTCACCGCAGGCACCGGACTAGAGGTCTGGATTGCCGCATCGGGTGGTGCCAACTGGGGCGGCTGCGAAGTGTGGGTGTCGCGCGACAACGCCACTTATCAGAAGGTCGGCGAGATTCATGGCGCGTCACGTCACGGCGTACTGACGGCGGCCATAGCTAGCAGCAATGATCCTGACCGAACCAACATACTGGCCGTGGATATATCGCTATCCGGTGGACAACTGACCGGCGGCACACAGGCGGATGCCGATGCACTGAATACGCTGTGCTACGTCGATGGCGAACTGATCGCGTACCAGACGGCTACCCTGACCGGTACTGGCAAATACACGCTTGGTACCTATCTGCGACGCGGAGCCTATGGCACGACCATCAGGGCACACAACAAGGGTGGGCTGTTCGCACGACTGGATCAGGCGATCTTTGGTTACCCGTTCACCGCCGACATGATCGGGTTGCCGCTCTATATCAAGCTGCTGTCCTTCAACCAGTTTGGTAGTGCGAGGCAGTCGCTCGACATGGTGCAGCCTGTCACCTACAACGTGACCGGCATCGCATTGAAGTCCCCGCTGCCGAATGTTGCAGGGCTGTCGAATGCCTACCGGAACGGACAAACCTTGCTGTCATGGCAACCGGTAACGGATTTCCGCAGTGTCGATTATGAGGTACGACTGGGCGTCAACTGGCAAACCGCAATCGTGCAGGGTCGCACGCCATTGCATGAGTTCGTGGTGGCCCAATCCGGCACCTATTGGGTGGCGGCACATTTCAGTAATGCCAGTGGTGTGACAGCCTATTCGGCTACAGCGCAATCCATCACCATCGGTGGCGGCGTGTTGCCCGCAAACATTGTGGCCAGCGTGGACGAAGCGGTAACCGGATGGCGTGGTAGTTGCACCACCCCAGCTTTTCGCGATCCTGTAGAAAATGCCGTAAAACTCGGTGGTTCGGCCCTGTTCTCTGGCATTCCGCTGATCTCTGCTGCCAACACTGTGGAGTATTACGGCGGCATCGCCACCGGTGGTTACTACCAGATCCCGGTTTCACACGAGATCGACATCGGTACCGCACAAACCTGCAACGTGTCGGTCAGTGTGCAAGCAGCATCCGATACGCCGTTTGGTTCGGTGGCGGCAATCCCGGTGTTCTCCGCGCAGGCCAGTGTGGCGGGCAATTTCTCGGGTAAATCGAGTCTGGCTATCGAGATCGATACCGCACCCAACACACTGGTCTGGCAAGGCTGGCGACCGTTCGTGCCGGGACAGTATGTCGCGCGCCGTTTCCGTTTCAGGGTGAAGCTCGACAGCAACGATCCCTCGGTGTCGACGATTCTGTCTGGCATGAGCTTCACGGTGGACATGCCGGATCGGGTGGATACCGGCACGGCATTGGCCGTACCGGCAGCAGGTAAGGCGATCGTGTTCGCCACGCCGTTCCAGATCTTACCCAACGTGCAGATCACCATCCTCAACCCCAGTGCCGGAGACGTCATCGCCTTTCCGGCACAACCCACCACGACCGGCTTTACCGTGCAAATCACCAATGCTGGGGTCGGCATGGCACGCAACATCAATTGGCTCGCCAAGGGCTACTAACTCCAGGAGTTCTCATGTCTCAAAACTCACTCGTCGTGGCCGATGGCACCGGCGCGCAGGTGCTCGCCGCAATGAACAATGCGCTGGATACACTGCGCACGCAGTTTTCTGGTCCGACGCCACCCGGCACACCCTTGCCGTATCAGGTCTGGGCAGATACCACCACCGGTGTGCTGAAGGTCCGTGATGCGGCCAATACCGTCTGGATTCCAGTTCAGCCCCTGAGTGGTCTCGGTTACAACGTCACCAAGACACTGGCGGGCGGCACCTACACGCTGACCGAGTTTGAGGCACTGGCCTCCAGCTTCGAGTTCAACGGCGCGCTGACCTCAAACCTGGTCATCGTGGTGCCGAACAACATGCCGGTGTTCGCCGTGGAAAATCTGACCACCGGTGCCTTAACGGTGACGATCAAGACCGCAGCTGGCACAGGACAAGCCATCGGTCAGGGCGAAATATCGATGTTGTATTGCAACGGCGTGAACTGCGAGTTCATCTCGGATACGCAGGGAACTGCGCCGCAGCGCCCCATTCTCTCCTTGCTGCGCACAACCGCACTGGCACTGACGGCCAATGTGTGGAACACCGTCGTGTTTCCGATTCCGTCGGTGCAGGGAGCGAACGGCGGCATGGTGCAGGACGTAACGACCGGTGGCGCGGTCATCTCGCAAACTGGCTGGTACCGAATCACCGGACAGGCGACCTTTACTGTCAGCCCCGCGCTACATATGGCGGTCGCGATCATGCTCAATCGTGCAATCGCATGGTACGGCGGTGCGGCTACCACGACAGCAGGCTGGTACAGCTCGCCGGTCGTGGATTACATCGCGTACATCGCTGCCG
The DNA here is from genome assembly GCA_030653355.1 of Gallionella sp. GTDB lineage: Bacteria > Pseudomonadota > Gammaproteobacteria > Burkholderiales > Gallionellaceae > Gallionella. The sequence goes on from JAURZN010000095.1 coordinate 50,882, forward strand.
GAACCATTGTCGATCTGGCCGTGATCCCGTGGGGAGCTACTGCCACCCTGCAGGCATGGGGTGCAACCTACGGCCCCGGTGCCTCACAACTCAAAGTCGTTCGCATCGCCTAAAGGACTCCCCATGAAAAATCTCGATCACAGCGCCGTGCTGCGCATCCATCCGACTGCTGTACCCAACAAGGATTTCTATGTACGCATCGTGGCCGAAGGTGGGCTGCCAGAACTGGTTTGGCTCTCACCAGACTTGCCAGAACCGTCTTTGACAGAACTGGAAACGGCCATCGCAACCGAACAGGCAGTTATCAAAGCTGCGGCCTACCTTGGTCAGCGCGCCGCAGAGTATCCGGCATTCACCGATTACATCGATGCACAGGTCAAAAAAGCATCCAGCGATCCGGCCACACAGCAAGCCGGGCTAGAGCAGGAGGCGGCGTACCTCAACGCCTGCCTGTCCATCAAACAGAAATACCCCAAAGGAGATAAATCATGAGTCACGAAATCGATGACGGAAATATCAAGCTGCACCATCGGCAGGAAGTGGGACGCGAGCACTGGCATGTCGGCAAGGAAATCCCGCTGGCACTGATCGTGGTGATTATGACCCAGACCGCTGCCGGTATCTGGTGGCTGTCCGGTGTATCTACCAAGCTGGACAGTCTGTCCAGTCAGGTCAAGGAAATGAAAGACGAGCGCTACACCCGCAACGATGCTATGCGCGATACGGCGCTGGTCAACCAGATGCTGCACGACATGGATCGGCGCGTCACCACACTGGAGGCGAGGCACAAATGATCGACAGTCGTGATTTGAATGAGCTCTCCTCCGCTGCACGCAAACGTGCGCAAGCCTTCTTCGCCGCGTGCGCGGCTGATCCGTATTTGCTTGCCAACGGCATCACTGTGATTGCCACCAGCACCTACCGTGATTTCGAAGCACAGGATGCGATCTACGCACGGGGGCGCACCGCACCCGGCAAGGTCGTGACCAAGGCCCGCGCTGGTGACAGCTGGCACAACTGGCGCTGTGCGTTCGATGTGTTGCCACTGCGCTGTGGCAAACCGGTGTGGGGTACGACCGGCACGGACGGCGAGGTATGGCACAAGCTTGGTGAAATTGGCGAAGCCTGTGGACTGGAATGGGCTGGACGCTGGATTGCATTCCGGGAGTTGGCGCATTTCCAGTACACCGGTGGACTGACGCTGGCCGACTTCAAGGCTGGCAAAACGATGATGGCATGAGGAGATGAGCATGGGAGATTTTGATTGGAAAAAGGCAGTGACTACGATCGCACCGAGTCTGGCAACGGCACTGGCACCCGAACTCGGGTTGGCCGGTGTCGCGATACGGGCAATCGGTCAGGCGTTCGGCATGCCCGATGCGACTGAGCAGCAAGTGTCCGAGGCAATCGCCAAAGCAACACCTGCTGATCTGTTGGCAATGAAAAATGCCGACCAGCAGTTTCAGAAAGACATGGCGAGCATTGGTGTAGATCTGGAAAAAATCGCTGCTGATGATCGTGCCAATGCGCGCGACCGAGAGATCAAAACTGGCGATAGCTGGACGCCGCGTATTCTGGCTGCCGTGGTCGTCGTGGGATATTTGTCGGTCCAGTGGTACATCCTGTCGCACATCGTGCCAACCGAAATGCGTGAGATCGTGCTGCGCTCAATGGGCACGTTGGATATGGCACTAGGTCTGGTTCTCGGCTACTACTTCGGCTCCAGTGCGGGGAGCGCACGGAAAGATGTAGTGATTGGGCGGCTGTCGGAGGTGTGACACGATGATGTTTGGACATCCAACCTCTCATAACTTGGTGAATACACGCATCCATTCGAATCAAACCCTACTTAATCATGTCAATTCATATTTACAATAGTCTGACACCATGCGAACATTAAGAAACTGCCCTTATTGCAACTTTATTTTGTGGAAAACGATGTCATGTCGGATCGCTGGCTGTCGGTCGAAGAGATAGCTGCATACCTAGGTGTCAGCAAAGACACCGTTTATGCGTGGATCAATAAACGGAACATGCCTGCCCAACGCATCGGTCGGTTTTGGAAATTCAAAACGGATGAGGTTGATGAGTGGGTTCGTTCTGGTGGCGCAGCTGAAGGTAATGACCAAAGCAAGGACTCATAGATCTTGCTATGCAGCCCGTTTTGACCCATTCATAGCGGTGTCAAAACTAATATTTGGAGGTAAATGATGTCGAAAATTTCTTGTGTTGATCTATTCTGTGGCGCGGGGGGCCTGACGCACGGATTCGTACTAGAAGGACTGCCCGTCGTAGCCGGCATCGACATGGATCCGGCATGCCGTTTTCCTTATGAGACAAACAACCAAGCTCAATTCATTGAGCGTGACATCAGCACAGTCACCGAATCTGAATTATTAGCCATCTTTGGTGACGCGGACATAAAAGTCCTCGCTGGCTGTGCGCCATGTCAACCCTTCTCTACCTACGCTCATCGATATTCTCTCGACGGAGATGGCAAATGGGGGCTGCTATATGAGTTCGCTAGGCTTGCGAAGGGTACCAGACCTGACGTAATCACCATGGAGAATGTCCCAACCGTAGCGAAGCATGCAGTCTTTCACGACTTTGTGGATACGCTCGAAAAACTTGGCTATCACGTATGGTATGACGTTGTGAATAGCTCTCGGTATGGTGTACCTCAAGCTCGGCGACGCATGGTATTACTGGCCTCTCTTTATGGAAAAATCGAAATCATCCCGCCTACACGCGAAAAACCCAAAACGGTTCGGGAGGCTATAGGTCGACTAAATCCGCTGAGTGCAGGCGAGGCAGCTCCCCGTGACAAGCTACATGCCTCATCAACCTTGACTGACATAAATCTCCAGCGTATCCGAGTCTCAAAACCTGGCGGCACATGGCGAGACTGGCCTGAACATCTCGTCGCCGAATGTCATCGTAGCGAAAGTGGGCGTACCTATCCAAGTGTTTATGGCCGTATGGAATGGGACAAGCCAGCCCCGACCATGACGACACAGTGCTTCGGATTCGGCAATGGACGTTTCGGCCACCCGGAACAAGACCGTGCTATTTCGTTGCGCGAGGCTGCAATCCTTCAGAGCTTTCCGCGCGATTACGCTTTCATCCCAGAAGGTGTTGAAGTGAGCTTCACCACCTTGGGGCGCCTCATCGGCAATGCCGTTCCTGTAGATCTAGGACGCGCTATTGCAAAGAGTATCAACTCACATCTTTCATCGGTAAAAGATCGTTGAGTCACATGGCGAGGGCTATCTTGATGTCGCGCATAGAACCCTCGTCACCCGAAGCCAGCCGACGTATGGCCAAAGTTCGGCAGAAAGGAACAGGGTCTGAGCTAGCTTTTCGACGAGAACTATACCGAAACGGCTTGCGGTATCGAATCAACTTTTGTGTCATGAAAAAACCACGCAGAGTCGCGGATATTGCATTCCCTCGCCTCAAGATTGCTATATTCATTGATGGATGTTTCTGGCACGGTTGCCCGGAACATGCCACATGGCCGAAACAGAACGCCGAGTTTTGGCGAAATAAGATCGAAACGAATCGAGCGCGCGACATCGATACCGATGTGAGACTCGATGCGCTTGGCTGGAAGGTAGTTCGAATGTGGGAGCACGAATCACCAGTGGCTGCTGCAGAATCAATATCGGATCTGGTCGCAAAGACCAAGGTGGAATGCCTCAAATCGTCACCCAACTCGAATGAAAGAAATTGACTGAGGATATGATCGGACGCATGGAAATCTCAAACACTGGAATCTGCGAGTCCTACCGTGCTCGGCCTGAACCTGGTCAGTTGGTAGAAGTGCGTCGCCGCCAGTGGGTCGTCGCCGACGTAACTTCATCCAAGCTTGAATCGAATGCCGCTCCTCAGCATAATGTTTCATTATCGTCTATCGACGAGGATGGCCTCGGCGAGGAGCTGGAGGTCATTTGGGAGATAGAGCCGGGCGCGCAGGTCATCGAGCGTGCAGGTCTGCCTTCGATCACCGGACAGGATGACTCAGACACCCTCGAAGCGTTTCTCGATGCAGTGCGCTGGGGCGCTGCAACCAATGCAGATAGGGGTTTCCTCCAAGCGCCATTCCGCAGTGGCGTCAGCATCGAGGATTTCCAACTCGACCCACTGGTTCGAGCCATCGACATGGCTCGCGTCAATCTGCTCATCGCTGACGACGTTGGCTTGGGCAAGACCATCGAGGCCGGACTCGTCATCCAAGAGATGTTGTTGCGGCACCGTGCCCGCACCGTCCTGATCGTCTGCCCCGCATCGCTGCAAGAGAAGTGGCGCGTGGAGATGCTGGAAAAGTTTGGCCTCGATTTCAGGGTTGTCGACACGGGCTACATCAAGCAGTTGCGCCGAGAGCGAGGCATCCACGCCAACCCCTGGACTTCGCATCCGCGCCTGATCGCATCCATGGACTGGGTCAAAAGCGGTGAAGGCTTGCGCGCCATGCGCGACGTTCTGCCTGCGCACACCAGCTATCCACGCAAATTCGACATGCTCGTCGTCGACGAAGCACACAACATCGCCCCCGCTGCCGGTGTGAACTACGCGCTGGAGAGCCAGCGCACGCGCTTCATTCGTTCGATCAGTCCGCACTTCCAGCATCGGCTATTCCTCACGGCCACACCGCACAACGGCTACACCGAATCCTTTACTTCTCTGCTGGAGTTGCTGGACGACCAGCGTTTCGCCCGAAACATCCTTCCCGATGAAAAGCAGTTGAGTCAGGTGATGATCCGCCGCCTCAAAAGCGACCTGGTAGATGCCGAAGGCAAGCCGCTCTATGCACAGCGCAAGTTGCAAGCGCTGCTGGCCTCGTATTCCCCACAAGAGCGCGCCATTCACCAAAAGCTGAACGACTACTGCGCGAGCCGCGAGCAGGATGCCGAAAAGGTCGGCAATACGTTCGGCACGTCGTTCGTCAACCAGTTGCTCAAGAAGCGGCTCTTTTCTTCTCCCGCCGCTTTCGCATCCACCCTTGAGAAGCACATTGCCAGTCTGGCCAATGGCAGCCAACGCAAGGACAAGGATGCAATGACCGACCGCATTTTGCGCAAAGCCATCCTGCGGGTAGATGAAGATTACGCCAACGAGCAGGAGGTCGAAAACGCCCAGTCCGAGGCCGTAGAAGAAGCCTCACGTCGCGCGCAACCGCTGACAGCAGACCAACAACAAATGCTGAACGACCTGCGGTCGTGGGCTCAGACGGCCAAAAACCAGGTCGACGCCAAAGCCAAGGCGATCCTCGGCTGGCTCACAACCAATCTCAAGACCGACGGTCAGTGGAATGATCGCCGGGTCATCTTGTTCACCGAATATCGCACCACTCACCAGTGGATGCACGAGATTCTCGCCAGCCACGATTTCGCTGGCGATCGACTGGCCACCCTTCATGGCAGCATGCCGCAGGATGAGCGCGAGAAGATCAAAGCAGCCTTCCAGACTTCACCCAAAGATTCAGCAGTCCGCATCCTGCTGGCCACCGATGCCGCATCCGAAGGTATCGACTTGCAGAACCACTGTAACTGCCTCATCCATCTGGAGATACCTTACAACCCCAATGTGATGGAGCAGCGCAATGGCCGTATCGACCGGCACGGTCAGCGCCAGAAGGAAGTGTTGATCTGGCACCCCGTCGATGGCGGCGAACAGGGCAAAGCAACCATTGGCGGCCACGGTGACGACATCATCCGTGCACTGCGCAAACTCGAATCCATGCGTGCGGACATGGGCAGCGTCAACCCGGTCATCGCGCCACAAATGTCGGGGCTGATCGAAGGCTCACTCAAAGACCTCGACACCCGCTTGGCTGAAGCCAAAATCGCCAAGGCCAGACGCTTTGTGCGCGCCGAGCGCGAACTGAAAGATCGAGTCGCCAAGCTGCACGAACGGCTCCTCACCACGCAGCAAGATTTCCACCTCACACCAGAGCATATCCTCATGGCGGTCAAGACAGGCCTCGCGTTGGCAGGCCGCCCCCCGCTCGAGCCTTTTACCTTGGCTGATGCTCCGGCGGGGAGCGTATTCAAGATGCCCGCGCTGTCGGGCTCGTGGGCGCGTTGCCTCGAAGGGCTGCGCCACCCCCACACACTGCAAATTCGGCCCATCACCTTCGATCATGCCGTCGCCACGGGGCGTGACGACGTAGTGCTGGTTCACCTCAACCATCGACTGGTGCAGATGTGTCTGCGCTTGCTGCGCGCCGAGGTCTGGGCACAAGACGATGTGAAGAAGTTGCATCGCGTCACGGTGCGTTCGGTGCCGGACGCACTGATCGACGGGCCTGCCGTAGTCGTCATCTCGCGGCTGGTCGTCACTGGCGGAAACCATCATCGCCTCCATGAAGAGCTGACGGTGGCAGGAGGCTATCTGGGGGATAAATCCTTCCGTCGAGAAGAAGGCGTCACCAAAGTCCAGCAATGGCTGGATCAGGCCAAGCCACTTACTGCCGCAGATTCGCTGTTCGATGCCATCCGTGTACGTTTCGACCGTGCTCAAAGCGCTATTTTGCAGTCGGTCGACGCCCGTTCAAAAGACAGGCTCAAGTTCCTGACCAACACCCTTCAATCCCGCAAGCAGCAGGAAGTGGCCGACATTGGCACCGTACTTGATGAACTTGAAAAAGCCATTCAAGCCGAATTGAGAAAAGATCAGCAACCGGCGCAGCTTTCCCTGTTCTCGGAAGACGAACGAACACAGCTCAGGCGCGACACCGCCGCACTTGAAGCCCGCTTGGCCCGCATTCCGGGTGAGCGCGAACAAGAGGCTCAAGCCATCGAAACCCGCTATGCACAACTCAATGATCGCACCTTCCCGGTTGCTGTCATTTTCATCATTCCTGCATCTCTGTCGAGGGTAGTAAAATGATGACTTGGCAGGAATACCAAGAAGCCGTCGCCGTGCTCTATGAGCAAACCGATGGATTCGGAAATGTCAGCAGGAATGTCATGGTGCCGGACAAGATTACCGGTCAGCCACGGCAAATTGACGTGCTGATCGAAATCAAGGCCAAGGGACACGCCTTAAGGATGATCGTCGATGCCAAGTTCCATGCCGTCCCCATTGATGTGAGGGATGTCGAATCAGTTCTTGCGCTCGCAGATGCAGTTGGCGCAAATAAAGCCATCGTCGTCGCGGCGAATGGCTGGACTGAGCCTGCCAAGAAAAAAGCAGAACATGTCGGATGCTCTCTCGAACTGCTCTCAGTCGAAGAGGCCTTGGATCTGATCGTTCCAGACAAATGGAAGATGTGCCCTTCCTGCGGTGTAGATTGCATCGTGCTTGATCAAGAAGGGGCGGTAACGTTCGAAGGAGGTTCTTGGTTCTGGTGGCTTGCCGGTCAGTGTCGCGGATGTAAAAACGCGCGCATCCACTGCCAAGACTGCGGAGTGAAGGCGTATATTGATCTCGGTGAATCAATGGTCTGCGGATGCGGGCACCGATGGTCTAGCGCCCACGAAGGTATCAAGATTGCATTTTTCGAGGAGCAATCTTAATGATGACGCCGATTCAACACCACGATTGGCTGTCGCTGATCGAGATCTCCGGCCCTTTCCTCGCAGTTCCCGTTCTGAAGGAAGCCTTTCCACAAGGGCTGGAAGAACTTGATGCCACCAAGCGCAAACGTCTGCGCCAAGCCTACGAGGAGTGGCGCGAAGCGCTGGAGCTGGAAGACGCCCAGTTCGCCGAGTTGCACGTAGCATGGATCGACGAAGTGCTGTCGCGAGGACTTGAACTCGACGAAGACGGCAGAGGCGATGTTCTCAAGCGCGCTGACTGGTGCGCAGCCAACCTCCAAGCCAGCTTGCCAGAACACGGCGTGACGCTGTCGCCTAGTCTTGCGGTGATTGATGAGCAATGCGCCAACAAGCCACTGCTGCTGATCCAAACCTATCCGCAGGATGTCGACCTCGGTACAACCCTGAAGCTAGACGGCTGGGCCGCCACACCCGCCGATCGCATGGTGCAGTTGTGTCGTTCATTGGGTTGTCGCCTCGGGCTGTTGACCAATGGCGAGCGCTGGATGCTGGTGGATGCCCCGGTGGGTGCCGTTACCACCTTTGCCAGTTGGTATGCCCGCATCTGGAGCCAAGAGCCCATCACTCTGCAAGCCTTCGTGCACTTGCTCGGCATTCGTCGTTTCTTTGTCGACGAATCCGAACAATTGCCCGCGCTGTTCGATCGCTCACTGAAATTTCAGGACGAAGTTACCGATGCCCTTGGCGAGCAGGTACGCCGCGCCGTCGAAGTATTGATCCAGTCGCTCGACAAGGCCGATCAGGACCGCAATCGTGAGCTCCTGCACGACGTCAAGGAACCTGAGCTCTATGAGGCCGCGCTTACGGTGATGATGCGCTTGGTATTCCTTCTCTCCGCCGAGGAGCGTGGTCTGCTCCTGATGGGTGACGAGCGCTACGAAGCCAACTACGCGCTCTCGACCTTGCGCATGCAGTTGCGCAAAGAATCAGAGGAGATCCTCGAGCGCCGCTGGGATGCTTGGTCGCGTTTGCTGGCGATCTTCCGCGCAGTGTTTGGTGGTATCGAGCATGAGAACTTGCGCCTGCCCGCACTGGGCGGATCGCTATTCGATCCGGATCGCTTCCCTTTCCTCGAAGGCCGAGCCAAGGGCTCCAACTGGCGCACCGATGCAGCCAAGCCGCTGCCTATCGACAACCGTACCGTGCTGTTGTTGCTGCAGGCCATTCAGCAATTTCAGGGCCGCACGCTGTCTTACCGCGCACTGGATGTCGAACAGATCGGCTACGTGTATGAAGGCTTGCTCGAACGCACCGTCAAGCGCACCGATGAGGTCACGCTAGAACTGGATGCCACCAAGAGCGCCAAGACTCCATGGATCAAGCTGGCCGAGCTAGATTCGGCGCGCTTGGATGGTACCGCGCGACTGGCCGAGTTGCTGCAAGAGCGCTCCGGCAGCTCTGCCAGCCGAGTGCGCAATGATCTGGCCAAACCCGTCGATGACACCTTGGCCGATCGCCTACTGACAGCTTGCCAAGGCGACACCAAGCTCCGCGACCGTGTCAAACCATATGCCCATCTGCTGCGCACCGACCCATGGGGCTATCCGCTGGTGTATCCCGCCGGAGCCTTCATCGTCACCACCGGATCCGACCGACGCGAAACCGGTACCCACTACACCCCGAAATCGCTGACCGAATCGATCGTCGTCGAGACCCTCACGCCAGTGGCCTATGTCGGCCCGGCAGAGGGAACGCCGCGCGAGCAATGGGCGCTGAAGTCTCCTTCTGAACTGCTTGACCTCAAAATCTGCGACCCGGCCATGGGCTCGGGTGCCTTCTTGGTTCAAGCCTGCCGCTGGCTGGCTGATCGCGTCCTCGAGTCATGGTCACAGGTTGAGGTTTTGGGTAAAACCGTGAGTGTGGATGGCGAGATTCTGGAAGCAGGAGCGGCCAAGGAACCCCTACCCCGCGACAGCGAAGCACGCACGGTAATCGCACGCCGCCTCATCGCCGAACGTTGTCTGTACGGAGTCGACTTGAACCCGCTGGCCGTCGAACTCGCCAAGCTGTCCATCTGGCTGGTGACACTGGCAAAGGATCGCCCGTTTGGCTTCCTCGACCACAACCTGCGCTGCGGTGACAGTTTGTTGGGTATCCATCGACTGGATCAGCTCACTGAATTGAGCATGACGCCCGACGGCAAAGGGCAGCAACGCTTGTTTGGCAAGAACATCGAAAAAGCCGTTATTGAGGCAATTGAGCTACGCCAGAGTTTGCGCGACATGCCGATTCGCGACATCCATGATGTTGAGGCCATGGCGCAATTGGACGCAAATGCGCGACAGAAGCTAGAAATACCTGAACTCATCGCTGACGCGCTGGTTGGAGAGGTGCTTGCGACAGTTGGAAATGACTACGCTTTGAAAAATGGACTGTCATCACTTGCTATTCATGCTGGGCAAGCAATCAGCGGCGATGAAGCAGCATTTAGAACAATAGCTCTCCGAGCAAACACAACACTTGCTTTTGATTTACCCGTAGGCAAGCCAATACGGAAGCCGTTTCATTGGCCGCTGGAGTTCCCCGAAGTATTGTCAGGCTTCAATTGTGGGTTTGATGCTTTTATTGGCAATCCGCCATTTGCTTTTGGAAAAAACGTAAGCACAAGTTGCGGCACTTCCTACAACTCGTTCCTGGTTTTAACCAATCCTGCTGCCACAAAAAACGTCGATCTTTGCGCCCATTTTTTTCATTGTGCTTTTGTTCTCCTTAACAGCGATGGAGCGCAGGGCATGCTTGCGACATCCTCAATCGCCGAGGGTGAGACCAGACTCGCCGCCCTAGAAAATCTTATTTCTGCCGGAGGGACTATATATTCAGCCACATCAAAGTCAAAGTGGCCTGGCGCTGCGAATGTTTTCATATGTCGCGTGTCACTTTCGAAGCGCAAATGGCAGGGGGTATTCACTCTTGACGGGAAATACGTCAAGGGTATCTCATCTTTTCTGACTCCAGACACCAACTGGCAACCAGTGTCCCTGTTTGAAAATCAAGGTATCGCATTTTATGGAGCCATCCCCAATGGTGATGGATTCCTCATTTCACGAGCTGAAGCTGAGACTTTATTAACCAAACACCCAGATCACCACAAGGTTCTTTATCCATTTCTAACAGGAAAAGATCTCAACTCCAATCCCACTCAATCTGCGAGCCGCTTTGCGATTAATTTTTGGGACTGGAATGAAAATGTCGCCTCAAAATTCAAAGATGCTTTCCAAATTGTGAGTGACCGGGTAAAGCCATATCGAGAGACTCTAAAAAACACAAAGCCGAAGCTTGCTACGAAATGGTGGATTTACGAGGCCAATCCAAAAGGATTGCATGATGCTATTGGAAGGGGTGAACACTTTCATGGTGGAGCAACGAAAACTACGCTAAAGGAGGTTCTGGTTATCGCGAGAGTGAGCAGTACCAATGCATTCACGTTCGTGAACCCGAATCAAGTTTTTGACTGCGCACTGATCGTTGTCGCGTCTGATGATTATGGAATTTTTGCGGTCCTTCAGAGCAGCATTCATTTTGCATTTGCATGGCAGCACGGAGGGAAAATGAAATCCGACCTCCGCTACAGTCCTACGATGTGTCTGGCAACATTTCCTTTCCCGAAGCCTGACAATTATGAGCAGCTACGATTAATTGGGCACTCATTTAATGAACGACGGCAAAGCATTCTCACAAAGCGTGAATGGGGTTTAACTCGCCTATCCAATTCACTTCATGATCCAGATTGCAGTGAGTCTGATATTCAGAAGTTACGCTCCTGCCTAGCAGATTTGGACATAAATGTATTGGAAGCCTATGGCTGGTTGGACATTAAACTAAATCACGACTTCCACCATGTGGATTATCTTCCTGCGGGTCGGAATCTTCGTTACACGATATCCGAGCCTGCACGCATTGAAATTCTTCGTCGCCTTGCCGATTTGAACCTCCAGCGGCATAAAGAAGAGGCTATTCAAAGCTCTCTTGCAAGAAATTCAGATAAAAGTGCTCCGAAACCAAGGCGTACCTCGTCAGTGCTTATCAGCGACCTATTTGGCGGAGACAACGCATGATCGCACTACAGCAGGCCAGACAGGTGCCAGAGTTCGCACAGGAAGCCGTCTCACAATTCTTGAAAGAGTTTGAAATGATCAAGGCAGGAAGTATCGGAGCTTTTGATGACTAGGAAAACCACATGACTGACACATACAAAATGACCGTGGATCTGAACGTACTCGATCATCTCGGAATCAACCTCTACAGCAACATCGCAGCCGTCCTGACCGAGGCCGTGGCGAATGCTTGGGATGCGGATGCAGAAATCGTTGAAATCAAGATTGATCCGGACAATAACTGGATCGAAATCACCGACGACGGCATCGGTATGTCGGTTGACGACATGAACGGCAAATATCTTCGAGTCGGTTATAGACGGCGCGACGAAGATGCCCAGAACGGCAGAACGACTGCCAAGGGGCGCCCCGTCATGGGCCGCAAGGGACTTGGCAAACTCTCCCTATTCTCGATTGCGAACATCATCAATGTGCAGTCGGCGAAAGATGGTCAGGCTCACGGACTGAAGATGACCGTCGATGGCATCCACGAATCAGTCCAAAAGAAAGAACCTTTCTACAGCCCAGAATCTCTGCCACCTGCACAGGTAACTGTATCGAAAGGTACACAGATCGTCCTCTCTGATATCAAGCGTCAGCGCTTGGGACGTGGTGTGCTCGCACTGCGCAAACGTCTGGCCCGGCGCTTTTCAGTCATTGGAGAAACCCACGGGTTCAAAATCAATATTGACGGGCAACCTGTCACATCAGCAGATCGAGGTGATCTCCCGATGGTTCAGTTTCTTTGGAATTTTGAGGACTACGAACCTGATTTGACATCGGCCACTCAACTCTTGGAGCAGGAGTCTCTACCCAATCGTCTTGAAGCTTGGGAGGCTGACTGGAAAGTCAGTGGCTGGATCGGCACGGCAAGGTTTCCAAAACAATTGGATAGTGAAGAAGCTGGCAATCTAAACGGCATCGTCGTATTCGCACGCGGACGATTATTCCACGAAAACATCCTCGACAAGCTCAACGATGGTAGGCTCTATACGAAATATCTCACTGGACAGATTGAGGCGAATTTCCTCGATGCTGACGATGCACCGGATATTGCGACCAGCGATCGTCAACGCGTTCAGGAGGATGATCCACGATACGGTCAGCTCATTGCATTTCTGAGATCATGCCTAGTACAAGTCGAGAAACGATGGAGCGAATGGCGCAAGAAACACGAAGTCGAGAAAGCCAAGGAAACCTCACCCGCACTGGCCGAGTGGCTCGACTCACTACCCGTCGGTTACAAAAAAAGTGCCGAGACGCTTATCTCTAAATTGAGCGCGCTGCCCGTCGATGACGAAGAGGATCGCAAGCTGATGTACCGGCATGGCATCCTCGCATTCGAACGGATGAAGCTCCGTGGCTCAACCGATGAGTTGGCCACGAGCGTCGAGAGTGTGGAAAAACTACTCACCATCCTTGCCGACCGAGACTCGCTCGAAGCATCACTCTATCGCGACATCGTCAAGTCTCGTCTCGAAGCCATCAAAAACTTTCAAGCCATTGTCGACGAAGAAGCACAAGAACGGGTATTGCAGAAATATCTGTTCAATCACCTCTGGCTGCTGGACCCCGCTTGGGAGCGAGCTACGGACAGTGCGGTCATGGAAACACGGCTTGCCGAGGAAGGTATATTGACAGAGGATATGACTGAGAAGGAGCGCCTCGGTCGGGTGGATATCGCCTATCGCACGAATGCCGGCAAACATATCATCGTCGAATTGAAGAAGGTCGAGCGCAAGATGAAGTTGCTCGAACTGCAGGAACAAGGTCAAACCTATGTCGATAAATTAAGAAAGATTTTGCTCAAACAAAACGACGCCACGCCCAATATCGAGGTGGTCTTCATCCTCGGAAAAATCGTCGACGAAGAAGCATCGAATCCTGATCGGTTGAAAGCCTCGATGGAAGCAATTTCCCCGGGTAGTCGCATCGTGCATTACGACACGCTCATTCGAGGAGCCCAAGAGGCCTACTCGCAATATCTTGATAAGAGCAAACAACTCGACAAGCTGGAAAAGATCGTGGACAGGATTTGAGGAACGCAAATGGCCAGAACAACTAATGCTTGGATTGCCATCGACAACGGCAGTGATCCCAGACTTGCTCGCTACACATTGACGCTGAATGGTCAGAAATCACTGTATCAGGCGATCGAAGATGATGACTGGGTTCTAGTCGTCAATCCTCAAACCGAGATTACACGGGTCGGACGTGTCCTGCGGATTCGCTCCGACCTTGAAACCACTACGATCTACTTTGACCGCATGTTGTTGGTTGATCCGGCAGTTTCGATTGAACTTACCTCACTCACCCCACCATCCTCCGGCAGCGTTGGTCGCATTCAATGGACGGATTTTCTTGAGTCGCTCCCCAAGGCATTGCACAAGACCATCGCCGAAATACCGACCATCAAGGATCAGGCCTATATCCGCGAACTGTTGCAACTGGCAGTGATGGACGACCTGCTCGGCCCAGCTGGAGGCCCCCATGAGCGCATTGTCGATATGGGTGTGCGCGACCGCTACTTGGTTGGCAAACTAGCCCCGCGTGAAGCCGCACAGGGCGGCATTGAAGGGCTGGACGGGCCATTGACCAATGACGATGCCGAAGAGCCAGCCGAGGCCAAGGCTCCCGGACGGCACGAACCCGGTGCAGAGTTTGGAACGGCCACCGGGCGCGTGGAGCCGGAATCGGATTCATCTGACGAGATTGATGCCGCCAGCAACCAGTCGCTGGTGCCAAGCAGCCTTGGCATGACCTTCTGCGTGGATGGTGACGCCGACCGGATTGAGATCGAAGCGCGCTGGGGCCGATATGAGCGCAGTGACGAGCACGAGATATTCCGCACCCGAAAAAATAAGGAAACTGGGGCGGAAGTGCAGACCAAGGCCAAAGTCTGGCAGCGTATTCCTTGTGGCGGCAAAATCGTGTTACCACTAACTGAAGGTGTGATTCCGCATCAGGCACCTGATAGTGAGTTCCCTGAGGTTCGGGTACAGGGTTCCATTCGTGCCAAGAATGCCAATGGCGATCGGCTGGTCACGTTGTTCCTAGTGAATGCACAGGAAGAGCCGGATACCAACCGCGATACGGCGTGGGTGTTCCAGCCCGAGCTGATCGTTCGTTCTGAGCAGGATGCCGCTAAGCGTGCCATCTTCCGGCGCAGGCCTGTGCTGGATGCGGACGGCATGGACCCCGAACGCGAAGCGCTGGAGATGATCTACCGCAACCGCGTCGAGTTCGCCGTGGGCCATGGCGTTGCCGTCCATGCCGAAACTGCAGATGACGTGACGCTGGCGACCGAAGTCCACACCACGGTGATGCCGCAGTACGAGGTGCAGGTGACAGAGACGCCCGGGCTCGATCCCTCCGATCGCCCGGCGATGCGCGAAATGGTCAGCAGCGGCTTGCTCGATATGCAGCGGCTAGCGACTTTGGAAATCGACCCGCTGGTCGATGCTTTGAGCATGCTGACCAAGGACTACGCTGCCTGGATCAATGAGCAGCGTGCTCGAGTCGGGGCCGAAGTGACTGGCTACGACACCCAGTCGCAACAAGCGATGGATCGCTGCCAGGAGATCCACACACGCCTGCAGCAGGGTATCGACACGCTGAAAAGCAATGAGAAAGCGCTGGCTGCGTTCCGGTTCGCCAACCGAGCGATGGCCACGCAACGCGTGCGCAGCCAATACGCGCTCGCCATGCGCCGGGGCGAGGATGTCACCATCGACAAGTTCGATGTGCTGAAGAACCGCAGCTGGCGTCCATTCCAGTTGGCGTTTCTGCTGCTCTCGATTCCGTCGCTGGCAGATCCGAGCCACCCGGATCGCGTTGAGCCTGTAGAGGCATACGCCGATCTGCTGTGGTTTCCCACTGGCGGCGGCAAGACCGAGGCCTACTTGGGTGTAGCAGCCTTCACCATGGCCATTCGACGCATGCAGGGTAATCTTGGCGGATACGACAGTTCACGCGGTTTGGCCGTGATCATGCGTTACACACTTCGCTTGCTGACGTTGCAGCAGTTCCAGCGTGCCACAGCGTTGATTTGTGCAATGGAGGTGTTGCGACGTGAGGCACTCGACAAAGGCGATAAATCCCTCGGCACGGAACCTTTCACCATCGGCCTCTGGGTTGGCAACAAGGTCACACCGGGTACGACCGAGGACAGCCACCGCGCCATCGAGGATGTGCGCAACCCCGGTAAATACAACGCAGGGGCGGCGTCGCCCGCACAGCTCACCAGTTGCCCGTGGTGCGGCTCGGAAGTGGCCCCCGGACGAGACGTGGAGGTCGACAAAGGCTCTGGCCGCACCTTCGTCTACTGTGGTGACAAGAAAGGCCGCTGTGATTTTTCCAAGGGCAAGTCCAGCAAGCAGCCGCATCCGGGGATTCCAGTGCTGGTCGTGGATGAAGAGATCTACCACCGCCCACCTACGATGATGATCGCCACCGTGGACAAGTTCGCCATGATGGCGTGGCGCGGACAGGTGCGCACGCTGTTTGGTCGCGTGGGACAGGAATGCGAGCGCCACGGCCTGCTCTGGCAAGGTGCCGATTGCAACGGCAATCACCAAGCAGGCAAAGGACTGCCGTCTTCCAAGGTGAAAATCGTCAACCCGATTCGCCCGCCGGATCTGATCATTCAGGATGAATTTCACCTGATCAGTGGGCCGTTGGGAACCATGGTGGGTTTGTATGAAACCGCCGTCGATGAGTTGTGTGGCTGGACACTAGATGGCAAGACGGTCAAGCCGAAAATCATCGCCTCCACGGCGACGGTGCGCAAAGCCAAAGAGCAAGTGAACAACGTCTTCATGCGCCGAGTTTCGGTATTCCCGCCGCATGGCTTGGACGTAGAGGACAACTTCTTCTCGGTGCAACGGCCAATCGCAGACAAACCGGGACGGCGTTACCTCGGGGTTTGCTCACCCGGCAGTTCACGCCCCGCAATGCTGATTCGTGTCTATACGGCCTTCCTGACAGCGGCGCAGGAGTTGTTCGACCACTTTGGTGAGCCTGCTGATCCGTACATGACCATGGTCGGCTACTTCAATTCCCTGCGTGAATTGGGCGGAATGAAGCGATTGGCCGAGGATGACGTGCAAACGCGTTCCTACCGCGTGCAGATGAGCATGGTCGAGCGGCCCGCACTTGCACAACGCAGCATCAGCAACATTCGAGAACTTACATCGCGGGTATCGAGCCAGGATATTCCCAAGTACCTCGACAACCTAGAAGTGAAATTCAAGTCTGAGTTCGATACCGCAACCGGAAAATATGTGACCCGCTGGCAGGAAGGTGACACGCGCGCCATCGATGTGGTGCTGGCGACCAACATGCTATCCGTGGGCGTCGACGTGAATCGGCTCGGCCTGATGGCAGTGAACGGCCAACCCAAGGGGACAGCTGAATATATTCAAGCCACTAGTCGCGTTGGGCGTTCCTTCCCAGGTTTGGTCTGCACGGTACTGACATGGGCCAGACCGCGCGATCTGTCGCATTACGAAACCTTCGAACATTACCACGCCACGTTCTACAAACACGTAGAGGCGCAATCAGTAACGCCATTCTCTCCACGAGCAATGGATCGTGGGTTGACGGGCGCAATGCTGAGTTTGATGCGGCTTGAAAACGATGCCTTCAGTCCGAACGAAGGTGCTGGGCAACTGAGCACATCCAACCAAGCCGAAATCATGGATGCCATCAAGGTATTGGCGACTCGCGCGGGCAATGTCGCTGAAGACAACTCGCGCAAACAGTTGGCTGAGACTGAATTGAAAGAACGTGCCGACGAATGGGCGAAAGAAGTCAGCAAAGGCGGACGGATATTGGCGTATGAGAAACGCGGCCCCGAAAAAGACAAGACCGTCGCATTGATCAAGTCGCCGGGGCTTCAAGCTTGGGACAACTGGACCGTTCCGATGTCGATGCGGGAAGTCGAGCCTGGAGTGCGCCTGATTATGAATACGAGCCATATCACGGACGATCACGATTGGAAGCCTCGCCCCGAAACGAAGGATGAGGATTGAACATGATCATAAATAATAAGACTCCAGTCGGAGAAGTACGCCCAAGCCAATTGCTCTGGACTTATGGTCCGGGCGCTTTAATTGATCTGCCAAGCCTATCCGTGGTGACGCTCGGCATCGACAGGTGGGAAAAAGACCGCTGCCAGCCGCTTCAAGAGGCGCGGCTGCTGGCTGCCGTCAGAAAGGTTTTGGGGGCGCAGGTCGAAAACCTGCGGATGCCGCCATTCCAGAAGAGTGAGCTCGTCGACGTCTGGTCAGCAGAGGCCAATATCGGTGTGCCCGTACGACCGTTTCCGCGCTGGATGCGCTGCGTGAAATGCGGCCTCCTGTCGCCCTTTGATGCTGGTCTGTTCGAAATCAAGGAGAACCGTTTCAGGCCGGAGAGAACCCGCTTTGTTCACAAAGGCTGCCGTGGCTCCAAAGGGGACCAGCCAGCCAAGGACGCAGATGCCGTCCCCGCACGTTTCCTGCTGGCCTGTCGCGATGGTCACCTCGACGATTTTCCCTGGCACTACTTCGTTCACGGCGGCAACAGTTCGTGCAAGGGAACGTTGCGTTTCTTCGAGAGCGGCGCGTCACTGCAAACAGAAAACCTGTGGGTAAAGTGTGATGCCTGTGGGGCGTCGAGAAGCATGGCCCATGCGTTTGGCAAGGCAGGCAAAGAAAATCTACCGGCTTGCCGGGGGCGCCACCCGCATCTGGATCACTTCGATAACGAATGTGACGAGGAAGCTCGTGCAGTTTTGCTGGGCGCCACGAATAGCTGGTTCCCAATCACGCTCTCGGCGCTCGCGATTCCTCAGGCCAATGACCCACTCAGTCAACTGATTCAGGATGGCTGGGAGTTCTTCGAAGAACTCGAATCCGAAGCCGAAGTATCGGTAACAGTAAAGACCTTGAAGAAGACTGGCGCACTGCCGGGAATCGACAAATACCCTTCGCCTGCGATCTGGGCTGCCATCGAAGCACGCCGAACCGGTGGCGGACAAGATGTCGTAGGAGAAGCAGATATCAAGGGACCCGAATGGGATGTGCTGACCGAGGCCAACCCGCCCACTGATTACCCCCATTTCATGAGCAAGAAGGTCGGCACGCCACCGGGGTTCGGCGGCCATATCAGTCGAGTCCTTCTCCTCGAGCGATTGCGTGAGGTGAATGCTCTGCTGGGCTTCACCCGGGTCGAAGCACCCGAAGAATCAGGCAATCCCGATGAGCGACCACAAATGGCCAATCTCTCTCGTAGTAAACCAGATTGGGTGCCAGCAAATCAGGTTCATGGCGAAGGGATCTTCGTCCAGTTTGATGAGGCGGCGCTCATCAAGTGGGAGGCCTTGGATGGTGTCAAGAAGGTCGATCAGATTCTCCGTGGTGGTCACAGGGGATGGCGCAATTCGCGTCATCTCGACCCGAATGAGGGCTACCCCGGAATTCGGTATGCAATGTTGCACACGCTTTCTCATCTACTGATTCGCGAGCTGGCGCTGGAATGCGGATACAACGCTGCAAGCATTCGTGAGCGTATCTATGCCGACACATCGGGCGATACCCCACAGGCTGGCATCCTCATCTACACCGCAGCAGCAGATTCTGATGGCACGTTGGGAGGTCTCGTCGATCTTGGCAAGCCAGAGAATCTCGGTCGATTGCTAGAACAGGCACTGAACCGTTCGAAGATTTGCTCCTCGGACCCACTCTGCTCAGAGCATGATCCAGAAAAGGATCGCTCATTACATGGGGCTGCTTGCCATGCATGCTCCCTAGTGGCGGAGACTTCGTGCGAGCGCGGCAATCGCTATCTGGATCGATCGCTGCTCGTACCAACACTCGAACGCGCCGACGCAGCATTCTTCAGGGGCTTCTGACATGGACAAGCTCTTGGATGCTGTTGCAGCCGTGGTCTGTCTGGTATCGCCTGAAAAGGTCCGAGCCATCGCTGCCCGCGTTCGTCGAACCGAAGCCAACAAGGCGGCCAACGCACTGACGAACATGGTTGGGACGCCCATTGCCTCAGCGGTAGTCGAACAGCTCATCGACGCATGGCGCAACACAACAGTCAGCTCAGATGAGGTTGCATCAATGCTTCTCGCGGCCAGTCATGTCTTCATAAAGGCATCCACCGAACAATCTACCGAACTCGTATGGACAGGACCGACGACTCCGTCCGTCTCTGCTCGTCGAACCGAGCAGGCACTATTACAAGTAATCAATACGGCGAAATCGACCCTATTCATCACAAGTTTCGTCGCCTACGACGTGTCGGGCATCGTAAAAGCTCTCAATGAGGCCAGCAACCGAGGTGTGAGCATCTCTATGCTCCTTGAGTCCTCAATGGATCACGGCGGAAGTATCAACATCGATGTGATCGGAAAAATGAAGACACTGGTTCCACCAGCTAAACTCTTTGCCTGGCAAGATAAGACCGAACCATTTATTGATGGTCGGGTGCATGCAAAGGTCGCTGTTGCTGATGGCGCGGTGTGTTTCATCACGAGCGCGAATCTGACAGGCCACGCAATGGAGAAAAATATGGAAGCCGGAGTGCTCATCACCG
The DNA here is from genome assembly GCA_030653355.1 of Gallionella sp. Taxonomy (GTDB): domain Bacteria; phylum Pseudomonadota; class Gammaproteobacteria; order Burkholderiales; family Gallionellaceae; genus Gallionella. Next base: position 71,121 of record JAURZN010000095.1, read on the forward strand.
GAGGGCACATCCCCAGATTGCTCGACCAGCATCTGTGTTCCTTGATAGACACGAAAGTGATCTCGCCAGTCTGAATTATCACTGATCCAACGATGTCGTCTCGACGATAAGCTCGAACTGTTCCAACACTTCCGGCCGACGCAGTTTGATGAATCTGGCGACCGGCTTGTTGTCCAGCAACTTGGCCAGGTAACCTCTTGCCAAGACTAGGTTAAGTACATCCTCCGCATAGGTTTGCTCGACCAATTTGTATTGCCCCTGCAGATTTGACATTTCTCGCTCCATCCGCGCCATCTGCTCTTGCGTTACACCGGTCAGTTTCTGCGTCTTCTTGCCATCCACCAACATCTCGGCCGGTGTCGCCACGAGTAATGCTTCGGCATACATCACCGTGATGTTATTTGCCGAAACCATGAGCTCGACACACTCCACTTGACGAGTAGGTTTCATTTTTCGGATCACGCGCGATATTTCTGCAGAAAACTGCCGGTCCTTCAACAGTTCTGCCGCTTCAGGACAGATGCCTTCCAGCAAGTTCATTTTTTTGACGATATGACTGACGTCAACATTGAGTGCTTTGGCCAGACGCTCCATCGACAGCCCACGCTCAATGGCTCGGCGGATCATGAAATGTTCCTGAATGGTCGAGAGTCGGTTGATGCGGCTGTTGTAGGTATAGGCTTCATCATCGGTGGCAACCAGACACGGAGCTTCTTCGTAGCCCAATTCCTTGAGAACGATCATCCGCACATGGCCATCAAGCAGCAAATGTTGGCCGGAGGTTTTATTCGCCGCAGTGATAGATAAAGGCTCAATCAACCCGACATCCGCGATGGAGGCACGGATCTGCTTGAACTTAGTTGAGCCGATAAGGCCTGTGGGGGTTTTGCGCGACGGCAAAATCAACTCCATAGATACAGAAATCGTTTCCGGCACGAAGCCGAGCGATACCTTACTCATTGCGTACTCCCGCCAGATCGGACACGCTCGTCAAGATATTCGGGTAGGGTATCCAGTCCCTCGGCGCGAAGCAGATTAATAAAATTCTCATCCGCAAAAAACTGGCGTAGTGCGCTAACGACGAATAACAAACGCTGCTGGGCAAACTCTGCTTTCTTGACGGTCATTTTTTGCCGTTCGACTTCTCGCTGATAAGTTCGAACAAGACTGGAGGTGGAAACATCCGGTGCTTTGCGTGATGTAGATCGTCCGAGCGACCGACCCAAGTTTTGCCGCCGCTCAATAACCTTACGTGCCTCCATTAACTGCCGTCCGCGCAACTTTCCGGATTCATAGGCTTCCTGTAGTGCCGCCTGCACGGCCTTGTCATCGTCACCGGCACCGACGATACTCAGCGCGGCATTGAGCGGAACGCGCCCCTTCTCGACAGCAATCAGCAAACGTTCTTCACCATGCTGGAGCAAGGTAAGAATTCCGACGACATACTGGTTGGTAAGTCCTGTCTTTGTGGCGATGTCCTTGGGACTGTAACCACGGTCACGAAGTTGCTTGATGCTGGCCAAAATTTCAAGTGGACGACATTGTCGACGAGCAATGTTTTCAGACAAGCTCATAATAAAGGCATCTTCGTCGCTGACATCAACCACTAATGCCGGAATGGTAACTTGGTTCAGCGAACGAAAAGCATTGAGACGCCCCTCGCCGCAAACCAGAATATAGCGTTCCATTTTATCGTCTCCGGTGCGCGGAGTTACAGTGATGGGCTTCTTCAAACCGATGGCTTGGATGTTGCCAACGATTTCGTCAAAAACCCGCTTATTGCGTTCACGTGGATTCAGCACGTCGATCAAACCGACGGGGATCATTCTGACCTCACTGGTGCGATGTTTGGCTGTCATGCGGCCCTCCTGAGTCGTGCTCGTGCGGTCATACCGTACAGATAATCCAGCGTCTCAAATCGAAAGCAATCAAACTCTATAGCGTTCTGGTCGGCTAGGCTGATGCGTGGTTGTCCGAAATCCAGTCGTGGTAGCAGGTAGTAGTCCAACACTGATTTATTGGCATGATCGAGACGCACGGCAACAGTGATGTCGGGGCACAAGCTGGTGTCGAATCTGATCTTCCAACGATGACTACCACTGTCGTAGCTCTGGCAGCGGGCAAGTACCAGCGATACGCTGAATTCCTGATTGACGCGCAATAAATCCGTAGCCGGATCACGCACAACCGAACCGCCTATTGCTGCAATTTGCGCCTCTGTTTGCGCAACAATCTCGGGATGCAATTGACGCAGGAAACGATTGACCTCCAGATAACGATAGTCATGGTCTGGAGTAAAACCCACCATCTGATAGGCGCGGATTAGACTGCCGAAGCGATTGACATAGATGGAAGTGGAAGGCATGCCTTCCGTTTCATTGATGATCAATCCGGATAGGAGCCCCCTGTTCTGAAAGAGATTGCGCAGGTGCTCTATCAACTCCTCATCTGTGTAGCGCCGAGTACGAGCCCGAATGATGCCCTGCGCGATGTAGAACAGTTCAGGATGGACAATGGGATCAAACGCACCCTCCTTCTTGACCCACATGTCGGGTGTGTTTTCCACGCGCAGTTTTTTGAGCTTGAATGAGGTCCGGTTGTAAATGTTGTTGCCGATATATTTTTCATTGGTCAGCACCTCATGCACGGTAGCGCGTGTCCATTCGCGGTCAAGGTCGGTTCTCACTCTCATGTCGTTGAGTCTAGCAGCGATGGCCGACTCCACCAGCCCCTCATCAATGAACCAACGATAGATCGAATTGACGGTTTTCACTTCGTCATCTGGGCCTGGCATCAGAATGACCCGATCGGTCTGCAAACTCTTGTGCTCGCCCCGCGTCAGTTGCGCCTTGATTGAGCCATTCTGATCAAGAAGGACACGGCGCAGCCCATAGCCAGCCGGACCGCCTTGCCGGAAACCCAATTCGATCAGTCGGCATTGTCCGGCGAACACCTTGGCGGACAATTCACGACTGTACTCACCGGCCATGGCACGTTTGACACCCTTGACGATGGTGGATACCGGCGAGCCGTCATTCTCGAACTGCTCGGCGCAGTAGGCGACCTGAATACCGGCTCGTCGGCAGCGGTACTCGTAATATGCGCTTTCATCGGCATCTTGAAATCTGCCCCAGCGGCTGACGTCGTAGACAAGAATGATCGTGAAGTCTACCGATCCGCTTTCGACATCCTTGAGCAACTGCTGGAGCGATGCGCGCCCCTCCATCCGCAGACCGCTTTTACCGGCATCGGCGTAGGTACGGACAATCTCGATGCCGCGTCGGGCAGCATACTCACGAATTTTGTCAGCCTGATTTTCAGTGGAATACTGCTGATGCTCGGTCGACATCCGAACATATTCCACCGCCCGTCTCAAGGTAGGTGCCTCTACCCCGTCATCACTTGGTTCGCCTTGTTGCATAGTATCGATCGCCCCAGTTGGTTTGCAAAATCGGCTCTCGATCACTCGTCGTTGCTGCCATCAAGGCAAGCAGGAAGGTGGAAATTTGAATTCCATGCAGGAGGTGCAGAGAGCGCGCATGGGCAATATGGTATGCGGCTCTGTCCCGCTTTCCGAACACGTCATCTCTTTGCAATATCGACATCTGGCTTGCACTCGCTGGAATGCACCGTAATCTCTACAGTCCATACGTCCATCTTTGCAATTCCGTCTTCCGTGACCAAACGGAGGTGATAAATCCCCGATGGCAACGGAATCACTGGGGTTGACGCGTCCATCTTTGCAATTGGGGCAACCATGGCCTTGGCATTGCGCTCCTGTTGCAAGGCGCGATTGCGTTCGACATACTTTGGGTGAGACGCGCGGTATTCGCGCCAATAGTCCGGGTTACGCTGACTCCATGCCTGCTGCGCCCGCGCTTGATTGTCTTGATAATCCGGATCGCTTTTCAGCCTATCATGTTGCCATTGTCGTTTTCGTTCGCGCTGACAACTTGGTGCTGAACAATAGGTTTGCTGCGGGGATTGTGGACGCAGCGTGAACGACCGGCCACAGGCTAGACACTGCTTGTACTGCATAGGCTACTCCATACAAAATATGGAGCCTGCACGATGATTCTATGCGCCTGATAAGTTATGGGAAAATATAACCTCGGCTTTATGCCAGAAAACAGAAACAACAAGCAGTTCCGCAATTTCGCTCATCACGAAATTAGCTCTGACTGTAGAATAGAAAAAGCCCACTCGAAAGTGGGCTTCTCTAAAACTGTCGTCCGTCCTCGGGGGGAGGCTTGCGCCAACAACTCCCGTGGCTAGTGCGGCAACTATAAGGCTTAATGACGATGACGTCAACAAGAATACAAGAAATCAAGAATGCCCTGTCGCATGCACGGATGGGCACCTATGAGAACGCGACCGATAGTGCTGGCAATCGCATTAGCACTGAACAGGCATTGAGTTTATACGCGTGGAATGCCCAAGTTTCAGCCGCACTCCTTGCTCCGTTACACATATGCGAGGTTGTAATTAGAAATGCTGTTTCTGCCGCCCTTGAGGCTCAATATGGTAGCAGATGGCCATGGTCACCCGGTTTTGAACAAAGCCTCCCAAGCCCTCATCAAGGCTACAACCCACGCCGAGATTTACAGGATGCTCGACGCTCGGCCAACACCACCGGAAAGGTTATCCCAGAACTAAAATTCGCTTTCTGGCAAAGCATGTTTACAAGTCGACATGATAGTCGCTTGTGGAACAATTACCTCACTCAAGTATTTCCCAATTTGCCGACGGGGCAGACAGTCCAACAGTCCCGATTAGACATTTATCACGAGCTTGAGAACCTTCGAAAACTTAGGAACAGAATCGCTCACCACGAGCCAATATTCGGCAGAAATTTGCCAGAGGACTTTAATAAGATCAATGATCTGATCACGATCAGATGTGCAATTACAGCTGCATGGATGCAACAAAACCAACAGGCTTCAAGTTTTATTAGTTCGCGCCCGCTTTAGCCTCCCGGTTCAATTCCCAAACGCGCAATTGAACCCGCGTCCGCTGCCACTCTACCGGCAACGAAATAACCGGCGGAATTCCTGATAAGATGCTTGCCGAATAAGGGATTTTGGTAGATTTTCGCAGCTGCCCGCAATGGCTCGCAGGCGTTGGGATAACTTAAATTGACTCGGGGTGCGCCCCCACCACCAATACGATAAAAAAGCCACTGAATCTAGTGGCTTTTTTATCGACTTACCAAAATACAGCGTCATTGAATCCGCAACATAAACTGACGCAGACAGAAAAACAGCGGAAAACTCAAGCAACGCATGCGAACTTCAGTTCGATTGAGACGGCGGGAATTGAACCCGCGTCCGTCACCGCGCTACGGTAGACGCAGGTAGCCAGCTATATTTGCATCTCAAGGACAGTGATGTCTGGAGTCTGCTCCTGATATATTTTCCACCCAATAGCTTCTTCAACCCAAATAATCCATTAGAATTTTTGACTCTCATTCATGGCCGAAACGATGCAAGCCAGGGTCGATTGCTACTTGAGCCCAAAGGCCATCAAACCACTGCCATCGTCGCCGCGCGACGGCTAATCTCAGCACATTTATTTCGTTGCCGCCATCCCAGAATGCACCGACCGCAAATACTTTGTGATGTAGTGTCGCCAGCGTGTGATGTACGCCTGATTTCATCACCGCCTGACGGAACAAACTCATTAAATTATAGGCCAGCATCGCCATGCCGAGCGCAGCCTCAGTTGCCCAGAATTCCGTCATATTGAAGCAATCCAAACCGAAGTCTGCCTTGAGTTACTTGATCCGATTCTCACAATCTGCACGTCCTCGATACAAGCGCCATATCTGCAAGGCAGGCAACTCCAATGAGGTCACTATCGCCCCGTAACGCCAACCCTGAATATCCGGATCATCGGCAAATAAGCGCAAGGTTTTTCCGGGTGCCTGTGCGCGAACCTTGATGCTTTGGCGCACTACCACGATCCGTCGTGCTTCTTTCCAGCCATGCGCCTGATAGCTGATTTCGCCCATTTTCAGGCCAGAATCAACGTTCCAGAACGTGCACTGACTGACCATTGCTTGCTGCAATGCCTGGGTTAATCGCGCACTGATGATGTAGGCAATACCTTTGTCATGCAGAAAATTCATAATGGATTCATCGAATAAGCCACTGTCTGCGCGTAACAGGCCGACTGTCTTGTTGCCCAAATGACGTAACGTTGCTTCAAGAAAAGCCCGGATGTTGTTCGCGCTATGCGTATTGCCCGGACGCAGCCAGAAATTGGCCACCATGCGTGATTCGGCAATGAAGGCCAACAAAGGGTGATGCGAATTTTGTCCGACGACCTGGTTTTGGTTTTTTTACACCAGCACGAAGATTATCAACGTAGGATGCCAAATCTTGAATGTGGATTTGACGCCGCGATCCGCTTAATACAGTTGGGATGGGAAATTTTTACGGAAAATTCTGGGATAAGAAGGGATACCACGGCATACCGCAGAATCCTAACTCATTGATTACACTTGGTGCGAAAGGAGAGACTCGAACTCTCACGCCGCGAGGCGCTGGAACCTAAATCCAGTGCGTCTACCAATTCCGCCACTTTCGCGCTGAATACTCCAGCTACAGGCGGAGAGTATAGCATCACTCTTGCGCGCTTCGTGCAATTCTCACGATTGCCGGATACATTATTGAGTCGGCAACTAAATAGTTGTCATTCCCGCGCATAAGTAGTGACTTTGCAATCGTTTTATTGATTACTTAGTCAATTTTCAGTCTTTTCAGACTTGAGCTGCCGTGATAGCTTCAATCTGCCCAGGCTGACCGAGGGTTCATCAGTCTGCGCCTCTTGCAATACGGGTAGCTGCTTTACCGAATCCACTGGTTTCGGCAGCTGCGCGCTCACTGCGCTATTGCGCGCATTAAAAAACGACCAGGAATAACCGAACAATGCCGCGACCGAGATCAACCCGGCCATTTTTGCTGCCTTAACCCACTGCCGGTTTCTGCGCAGCCGCGCTTGCAGTTGGTAAGGCGCCAATTCAACACGCGTTTGTTCAACATGCACGCGCAGCCGATCATTTTCCTGCTCATCCTGCTCAGACAGCTGTTGTGCGAGCAGAGTGGCCTGCCTAGCCAGCTTCGCCTTTTCCTGCGCTTCCACGGCAGCTATCCGTTCGGCAGAAATATGCCTTGCGACGGCCGCATTTTCTTCAGCTTCCGCAGCGAGTCGTTGTTCTGTTTCGTCCAGCAACTGCTGCTCAGTCAGCAATCTGGCCTGTTGCTGTTCCAGCCATTTTTGCTGCTCCTGCTGCTGTTGTGCCGCGAGCTTTTCACTTTGTTCGGCGATAGCGGTCAGTTCAGCCGCCGCCTGAAGCTCAAGCTGTTCGGCTTGCAGCTTCGCCTGTTCTGCCAGCAGGATGCGTTGCTGTTGATCCATGCGTTGCGCACTGACTTCGGCGCTATCAAGTGCTATCGCTTCTATTTGTCGCTGAATCTCGTTCCACTTAGCATCGGCCTGCTGCTGCGCTGCCTGCTCCGCCGCAATTTTTTCCTGCTCTGCATCAATTAAGCGTTGCTCTGCTTCAATTCTATCCTGTCTGGATTTCGCAGAATTTTCCGCTATCGTCAGCTTGAAGGACAAGGCCTCTTGCAGGGCGCATTCCCGCTCATGCAGTTGCCTGGCCTCTCCGGCCAACTGATTTTCCATGCGCTCGCGTTCCACGAGCGCCAGCCTGGCGGCCTCGGCGATTTGCAGTCGCTGCTCCGTTGCGGCGACTGCCAACTCCTCAAGACGGATTTGTTCGCACTCAGCTTCCGCTGCACGGCGTTGCAGCGCCTCATGCTCAGCGGCCAATTGTCTGGCTTGCTCGATTACCGCCAGTTTTTCCTGCTCTGCTTCGTATGCCTGCTGTTCCGCTGTGAGTCGTGCCTGCAGAACGACATCGGTTTGCGCTTCAAGTGCCGCGCGTTGCTCAAGCTGCACGCATATATCGCGTTCATGCTCCAGAGATTGTCGCTCCTGCTCCAGCAACTGCAACGCCAACTGTTCTCGCTCTACGGCCACCCGCCCGGCGGCCTCGGCGATTTGCACGCGCTGCTGCGTTGCGGCCACGGTCGCTTCGTTGCTGCGAATATTCGCCTGTTCGGTTTCAACAAGCGTGCGTTGCGCCTCTGCATGCTCACTGGCCATCCGCTGCAGCTGTTGCTCTGCGGCTATTTTTTCCAGTTCAGCCTCGCAGCTCTGTTGCTCGGCTTCGATGCGCGCCTGAGTCGCCAGTCCGGCTTCTGCTGCGAGCGATTGTTTACAGGCTATCTTTTCCTGTAATTCGCGTTCCAGCTCGAACTGTCTGGCTGCTTGTCCGGCCAGTTCACTTTCCATCTCAGCACGCGCCAGCACAGCCTCTCTGGCCACTTCAGTCATGTGCACACGTTGTTGCAGAGCAATAATCGCCGATTCATCACGGCGTATATTTTCCCGCTCGGCTTCAGCAAGCTGGCGTTGTGCTTCTTCATACTCCTGAGCCAGACCCAGCGCCTGTTGCTCCGCCGCCATTTTCTCCTGCTCGGCCTCGCATGCCTGCTGTTCCTCTGCGAGTCGCGCCTGCACGGCAGCTTTCGTTTCTGCCTCGAGTGCGCAACGTTGATCCTGCTGTACCTTCAATTCATACTCAACTGCCAGCCGCTGTTGCTCCTGCTCCACCTGATACAATGCCATCTGCTGGCGTTCCCCGGCAACCAGCCTGGCGGCCTCGGCAATCTGTTCACGCTGCCGTGTTGCCGCGATGGCCAATTCCTCCAGACGAGTTCGTTCCTGTTCCACGGCAATCGCCTGCTGCTGCGCCTCGGCATGTTCCTGAGCCAGGCGCAGCGCTTGTTGCTCAGCGGCTATTTTCTCCTGTTCGAGCGCACAAGCCTGTTGTTCCGCCGCGATGCGTGCCTGCACGGCGGCCACCGCCTCCGCTTCGAGTACGGCGCGTTGTTCTAGCTGCGCCTGAAACTCACGCTCGTGCGCCAGACGTTGCTGCTCTAGCGCAGTCAGCCGCTGCGCCTCTTGTTCGCGCTCCAATGCGGCCTGCCTGGCTTCATGAGCAACACGTTCGAGCTGGCCTGCTTCAGCGATAGCCGCTTCATCACTGCGCATCCTGGCCTGCGCGGCTTCCGCGAGCTGACGTTGCGCGGCCTCATGCGCAACTGCCATTTGCATGGCCTGTTGTTCTGCTGCAATTTTCTCCTGTTCAGCCTCGCTCGCCTGTTGTTCCGCCGCGATGCGTGCCTGCAACGCGGCTGCCGCCTCAGCTTCGAGTACGGCGCGTTGTTCTAGCTGCGCCTGCAACTCGCGCTCATGCGCCAGACGTTGCTGCTCTTGCGCGGTCAGCCGCAAAGCCATTTTCTCGCGTTCCACGGCAGTTTGTCTGGCTTCTTCAGCCACTTGTTCAAGCTGATTGATTGCAGCAATGGCCGATTCACCCCGGCGGATTCGAGCCTGTTCGACATCCATAAACTGGTGCTGCGCTTTTTCCAGTTCCTCAGCCAACTGCTGCGCCCGTTGTTCGGCGGCAATTTTTTCCTGCGCTGCCAGCTGCGCCTGCTGTTCGGCGGCAATACGCAATTGAAGTACTGCATCTACCTCTGCTTCAGTGGCGCTGCGTTGCAGCAATTGGTCCTGCAATTCACGCTCATGCGCCAGACGTTGATGAGCTAGTCCGGCCAGCTGGTCTTCCATACGCTTGCGTTCTTCAGCTGCCTGTCTGGCCAGCTCGGCAGCCTGCACGCGCTGCTGCTTCGCGGCTATCGCCGACTCGGTACTGCGAATTTTTTCCTGCTCAGCCTCAATGACCTGGCGCTGCGCTTCCTCAAGTTCAAACGCAGCACGCAAAGCCTGCTGCTCTACCGCGAGTCGCGCCTGCACGGCAACCGCCGCCTCAGCTTCACGCGCCAGGCGTTGCGCCAGTTGTTGCTGCAATTCTCGCTCTTGCTCCAGCCCCAGCTGCTCCTGCTGCGCCAATTGCAAAGCCATCTGCTCGCGTTCCACGGCCGCCTGACTGAGCGCTGCACTCGCCTCCGCCTGTTTACGCGCCGCAACGACGGCCATTGCCTCGCTGCGGGTGCGCATCTGCTCCGTCTCGGCCGCCTTGCGCGCTTCGGCAACCCGCTGCATAGCCATATTTTCAGCACGTTGCAAAGCCTGCTCGTGTTCCAGTCTGGCCTCGTTCATTTGCTTTTGCAAAACGGCAGTCGCGAGTGCCTCGGCGCGCAGGTATTGCTCTTGCTGTTTGAGCAACTGACTTTCCGCATCGGCATGGTGTTTGGCGATATTCAAAGCGCGCAACGCCACTTGTTCCTTCTCCTGCGCGTCCCGAATCGCCTGCTGATTGTGCTGCAAGGCTGTTTCAGCAATCGCTTTCGCACGGGATTCCGTTTCGATGCGCTGATTGTCCGATTCGATGGCCAGCAATTCTGCCGCCATTCTGGCTTCTATTTCTGCGATGGCGCGCGCTTCTGCGGCCAACTGTTCCCGGGCTGCCTGCTGCGCTGCGCCTGCAAGCTCCGCCCGCCGCAACGCTTGCTGGTTAACCTGCTGCAAAGCCGATGTATTTTGCTGTGCGGCATCTATCAGCGCCTGTTCAGCCTGCAAGTTGGCTGCAATCAACGACTGCTCTTGCGCCAGTGCTTCAGCACGCAATTGGGCTGATTGCAATGCCGCGTTCTGCAGGCGGAATTTTTCCTGCAAAGCCTGCTCTGCCAGCTGTTCCGCCTGTTCGCGCTGCTGCTCGATTTTCAGCAACTGCTGTTCAAGCAGGATATTTTCCTCTGCCGCCGCCTGCGCCAGTTTGGCTGCGGCTATACGTTCATTTGCAACGGTGAGCGCCTGCACTTCGGCCTGCAATTGCAACTCCAGCTCTTGCGCCGACTGCATTTCCGCCTCGGCGCGTTGTTGCGCATACATCCGCTGATCCCGCCCGGTTGCCAGCTTTTGCGCTGCGGCCTGTACAGCCAGATTCTCGCTGGCCAGCCGTTCATCCGCATCTTGTGTCGCCTGCATCAACAACGCATGCGCTTGCTCATGCTGCTCGGCTGCGCTTTGGTCAGCCTCGGCTTTAGCCCGCAATAACGCGCTTACTTCCTGCTCGATTCTGGTTTTACGTTCTGCCTCGGCGCTGGCAGCGGCCTCGGCTTCAGCGCGCTGTTTCGCCGCCTGATAAGCCTGTTGCTCATGCTGTGTGCGTTTTTCAGCATCGGCGCGCGCCTGCTCGTCAGCCAAACGGCGCTGATTGGCCGTTTTGAGCGCGGATTGCTCCGCTGCGGCTCTCTCTTCAGCAGCCTGTTCGGCTTCGCGATCCGCTTGCAGCCTGGCTTCAATTTCCGCAAGCGCCTGCGATTCGGCACGCGCTCTGGCCATGACTGCTTCTGCTGCAAGCTGCTCGGCATCCAGCTTTGCTTTAAGCTGCTCGACCGTTTCCTGCTCCTGCCGGACTTTTTCCTGCACTACGCGTGCAATAGCCTGATCCGTAGAAATTTTTTGCTGCGCAAGCCGGGTGGCCTGTTGCTCCAGTCTGGCGCGATTTTCCGCTGCCTGAACCGCGTTGCGCTCAGCCTTGATACGCTGTTTGCTTTGCTCTGCCTCATGCGCTTCTTTGTCGGCTTTTTCTCCGGCAAGACGTAATTCCTCCGCCTCGTTTTCAACACGCAAACATGCCGCTTCACGCAATTGCACTTCGATTTGCAACTTTTCTTCAGTCTGGGTATGCAGCAATTGCTCTGCGGCCATGCGTTCAGCAACGGCTTGATCCGCCTGCGCCTGAAACTGATCTATTTCGAGCCGAATAGCGCGCATTTCAGCCTCAGCGCGTTGTTGTGCCGCCTGTTCCGCCTGACTTTGCTGTGCAATCAATAGCTGTAGCTCGCGCTCAGCCTTGACCTTGTCATCCGCCGCCGCACGGGCGGTTTGTTCGGCTTGCAAACGCAGCGTCAGCTCTTCCTGCGCCATGCGTTCGGCCCGCAGCTTCGCTTTACTTTCTTCCTCCAGCCGCATGGCGATCAACAATTTCGCCCGCAATTCCTGCGTCAGTTGTTTCTCGACCTCCAGCTTGGTTTGGGCGACTTCAGAGAGCCGCATTTCATCCTGACACTTGGCCTCAAGCTGAGCAATCAGTTCCATTTCAGTGCGCGCACGCGCCTGAGCTATGGCACGACCATGCGCTTCGGCACGGGCCCGCGCCTGCGCGGAAAACCCGGCTTCCATCTCGGCTTCCAGATGCGCGCGCGCTTCCTGTATAGCCTGAGATTCAGCGATAATTTCTTCGCTATCGTTACCAACCAAACGAATTTTGGGGGGAGTCGCCATGGTGTTACCCTGTAACGCGCATTACTACGCGCCACGCCTGTTCTGTAAGTCTGCGACAATAGCAAGAGAGCGGGCATACTGACAAGCAAAGCGCTCAATAAAACAACAAACCAGACTATTTCCGGCTGTGTCAGCGCGGTTAGGGAATTCATATGAATCCGGGGGTAAGCGATCATGGAGTACCGACAACTAGGCAGCAGTGATTTACGGGTATCCGCCTTATGCCTGGGCACGATGACCTATGGCGAACAGAACAGCGAGCAGGACGCACATGAGCAACTCGACTATGCGGTGGCGCACGGGGTGAACTTCATTGATACGGCGGAAATGTATCCGGTCGCACCGCGTGCGCAAACCCAAGGTCGCACCGAGCGTTATATCGGCTCCTGGCTCAAGCACCAGCCACGCGACCGGCTCATTATCGCCAGCAAGATCGCCGGGCCTGCGCGCGGCTTTGGCTGGATACGCAACGGCCCGCGCATCAATCGCGAACAGATTAACGCCGCCATTGATTCCAGCCTGCTGCGCCTGCAGACCGACTATTTGGATTTATACCAGATACACTGGCCTGATCGTTACGTGCCGATGTTCGGCGCGAGCAGCTACGATGCGGCGCAGGAGCATGACAGCGTGCCCATAGCCGAGCAACTGCTGGCACTTTCCGAACTGGTCAAGGCGGGGAAAATCAGGCATATCGGTCTGTCCAACGAGACACCCTGGGGCGTGAGCGAATTCATACGCTGCGCCGAAGCGCTGGGCCTGCCCAGAATAGTCTCGATACAAAATGCCTACCACCTGATGAACCGTACTTTTGAGTGCGGACTGGCAGAAACCTGCCATCACGCCGAAATCGGACTGTTAGCCTACAGCCCGCTCGCATTCGGCCATCTCACCGGCAAATATCTGGACAACCCGCACGCTCAGGGACGCATCACCCTGTTTCCCGGATTTGGTCAGCGTTACCAAAAAATAAATGTGCCCGCCGCCAGTGCTGCCTATGTACAAATCGCGCGACAGGCCGGGCTCAGCCCCGCCCAGATGGCACTGGCCTACGCCCGCACTCGCTGGTTTACCGGCAGCGTCATACTGGGTGCAACCACCTTGGCGCAACTCAAGGAAAATCTGAATAGCCACGCTGTGACACTCTCGGCAGAGGTGCTGGAGCAAATCGAGGCCGTGCATAAACAGTACCCCGACCCGACCCCCTGAGATCAGCCCCGACACGCTGTTCACGGCGGCTAGCGCCCCACCCGTCCGGCGTAACTGGTTATAATCACGACCTCACTCATCTCGCGTATCCGGAGCTTTTGCCATGTCGCACAATTTGTTCAACACCCGTTCAACCTTCAAACTCGCCAGCGGCAATCAGGGCGCGCTGTATTCATTGCCCGCTCTGGAAGCGGCCGGAATCGGCAAGATTTCACGTCTGCCGGTGTCTATCCGCATCGTGCTGGAATCGGTGTTGCGCAATTACGACGATAAGAAGGTGACCGAGACGCATATCCGCCAACTGGCCAACTGGCAGCCGAACGCAGCACGCATTGATGAGATCCCCTTCGTCGTCGCGCGTATCGTATTGCAGGATTTCACCGGCGTGCCGCTGCTGGCCGATCTGGCCGCGATGCGCGATGCCGCCGCCGCGCAAGGCTGCGACCCTAAGCTTATCGAACCGCTGGTGCCGGTCAATCTGGTGGTGGATCACTCTGTACAAATTGACTACTACAACCGCCCCGACGCGCTCAAGCTCAATATGGAAATGGAATTCGAGCGCAACAACGAACGTTACAAGTTCATGAAGTGGGGCATGCAAGCCTTTGAATCATTTAAAGTGGTGCCGCCCGGCGTGGGCATCGTCCATCAAGTCAACCTGGAATATCTGGCACGCGGTGTGCAGCAAAAAGACGGCGTGTATTACCCTGACACGCTGGTCGGCACCGATAGCCACACCACTATGATCAACGGCATCGGCGTGGTTGGCTGGGGCGTGGGCGGCATTGAAGCTGAAGCTGGCATGCTGGGCCAGCCGGTCTATTTCCTGACGCCTGATGTGGTCGGTGTACATCTCAAAGGCAAGCTGCGTGAGGGCCTGACCGCCACCGACGTGGTGCTGACTGTGACCGAACTGTTGCGTAAACACAAAGTTGTCGGCAAATTCGTGGAGTTCTTCGGCGAGGGCACGCAAGCACTCGCCCTGCCCGACCGCGCGACCATCGCCAACATGGCACCGGAATACGGTGCGACCATGGGCTTCTTCCCAGTGGACGAGACCACCGTCAATTTCATGCGCAATACCGGACGCACAGACGAAGAAGTGGATGCGTTCGAATCCTACTTCAAGGCACAAGGTTTGTTCGGCATCCCGCAAGACGGGCAGATAGACTACAGCAGCGTGGTAGAACTGGATCTGGCCAGCATCGAACCTTCACTGTCCGGCCCTAAACGTCCGCAAGACCGCATCGCCATGTCCGCAATGCGTGAAACCTTCAACACCCTGTTTTCCAAACCCATCGCCGAAAACGGCTTCAACCAGCCTGCCGAAAAACTGGCGGTGCGTTATCCGACCGGCAAGGGCGATCTTGCAATCGGCAACGGCGATGTGCTGATCGCGGCGATCACGTCCTGCACAAACACCTCCAACCCCAGCGTCATGCTGGCGGCGGGTCTGCTGGCCAAGAAGGCGGTCGAGAAAGGCCTGAGCGTCCAGCCGCACATCAAGACCACGCTGGCACCCGGCTCGCGCGTCGTCACCGGCTATCTGACTGATGCCGGCTTGCTCGAACCCCTCGCACAACTGGGTTTTGGCGTTGCCGCCTACGGCTGCACCACCTGTATCGGCAATTCCGGCCCGCTGGATCCGCAGATCGAGGCGACCATCGTCGCCAACCAGCTCATCGCGACGGCGGTACTGTCCGGCAACCGCAATTTCGAAGCGCGTATCCATTCCAATATCAAGGGCAATTTTCTTGCTTCCCCGCCGCTGGTGGTGGCCTACGCCATTGCGGGCAAGATGAACATCAACCTCGACACGGAAGCACTGGGCGTGGGCCGTGACGGCCAACCGGTATTTTTGCGCGACATCTGGCCTTCCAGCGCGGAAGTCCAGGCTGTCAGCCAATATGCGACCAACCCGGCGCTGTATCGCTCGCTTTATGCCGACCTGACCCGCGACCTGCCGTTGTGGAACAACATCGAAGCGCCGAGTGGCGACCAGTACCGCTGGGATGATTCGACCTACATTGCCTGCCCGCCATTCTTCGATGCGTTCAGCATGACAACAGGCGAGATTAGCGGCGTAAAACACGCACGCGCACTGGCGATATTCGGCGACTCCGTCACCACCGACCACATCAGCCCGGCCGGCAGCTTCAGCCCGTCCAGCCCGGCGGGTCAGTATCTGCAAGACAGGGGCGTGGCCGTCAGGGATTTCAACAGCTACGGCTCACGTCGCGGCAATCACGACGTGATGATGCGCGGCACGTTTGCCAATGTGCGCATCAAGAACCTGATGCTGCCAGCTGATGCGGGCGGCAATCGCACCGAGGGGGGCTACACGTTATACAACGGCGAACAGACCGACATTTACACGGCCGCCATGAACTATATCGCTGCAGGTACGCCGACAGTTATTTTTGCCGGTGAAGAATATGGCACGGGTTCCAGCCGCGACTGGGCGGCAAAAGGCACGCAACTGCTCGGTGTCAAGGCGGTGATCGCCAAATCCTACGAGCGCATCCACCGCAGCAACCTGATCGGCATGGGCGTGCTGCCCCTGCAATTCAAGGGCGACACCAGTGCAGCCAATTTAAAACTGACAGGTGATGAAATATTCGATCTGAGCGGCATCGACAACAACCTGAAGCCGCAACAGGACGTGACCCTCACCATCACGCGCCGCGACGGCAGTACGCAGCAAGTGCCGCTGCTGCTGCGCATCGATACGCCGATCGAAGTGGACTACTATCGTCACGGCGGCATCCTGCCGTATGTGCTGCACGAACTGGTATCACAGTAAGGAGCAACGCTTAGCCTCACGCAGCGGCAAACGGGCAGCCTCTAGGGCTGCCCGTTTTGTTTGATGCGGATACAGAAAAATCAGGCCGCGATTTTTTTGCACTCTTTATAGCAGGCCGCGCAACTTGCGCCACAGGCTTTGCAGGAGTCATGCTTGTCGGCGTGTTTCTTGCATTCGTCTTCGCATTGCTTGCACACATCCATGGCGATACTCGCCAGTCGTGCAGTCTGTTTGGATTTCTGATTGGCAAGTTGTTGCAGTGCGCCGCAAACCGCCAGCATCTGATTCACGGTTTGCGCACACGCGGCCATGTCTTTGTCGCCTTGCCCCAGCAACTCAAGGCAATGGCTCAGGCAGACTTCGCCCTTCTGTATGCAATCACTGGCAGAATCAGCCAGTGCGGACGGTGCGGCGTGGTGCATATGATCGTGTTCGGCAGCTTGCGCGCGCCCTACCACTGCGGCTCCCGCCAACGCCATACCGCCCAGCAATACGTCTCTTCTGTTCATCGCTTTCTCCTGAAAAATTAATCGTCCTGTAATTCCTGACCGGGAAACAGTTCCTGCGTATAGCCAAACCGGCTCATGTCCTGCATCCGCATCGGATACAGTATTCCGTCCAGATGATCGCACTCGTGCTGCACCACGCGTGCGTGAAATCCGCTGACGGTGCGATCAATTAACGCACCGTATTCGTCGAAGCCCTGATAACGAATGTTGCAGGGGCGCGTAACCACGCCTCGCAAGCCGGGCACGCTCAAGCACCCTTCCCAGCCTGCTTCGGTGTTGTCATCCAGTACGCTGATGACGGGATTGATGAGCACGGTTTCCGGCACCGTTTCGGCATCCGGATAACGCGAATTCAACTGCACCCCGAAGATCACCACACGCAGTCCGATGCCGATTTGCGGCGCGGCCAGTCCAGCACCGTTCAGTGCCTGCATGGTGTCGCGCATATCATCCAGCAGACTGTGCAATTCGGCGCTGTCGTAGCGGCTAACCGGTTCCGCGACCTGGAGCAGGCGCGCATCACCCATGCGTAATACAGTCTTAATCGTCATGGCAATTGACCACGCATTCGAGAATGTTGCGCACCCGCTCCATCGCATTCCGTGCGGTGGCAGCAACATTTTCCATATTGATGTTCTCCTGACTATCACCCCGCCCCGCCGTGTAATTCACCACCACAGCGATGCTGGCATAGTTCATCTCCAGCTCCCTTGCCAACGCAGTTTCCGGCATGCCGGTCATTCCCACCATATCCGCGCCATCGCGTTCATAACGATTAATCTCGGCGATGCTGTCCAGACGCGGCCCCTGTGTTGCCGCATAAACACCGCCATCCAGGCAGGGCTGACGGACTTGTTCCGCGCCGCGCAAAATACGACTGCGCAAAACCGGTGAATAAGGCAGGGTAAAGTCTATGTTGCGGTAACTGGTATTGCGCGTATTGAAAAAAGTGGCATCACGCCCGTGCGTGTAATCAATAATCTGATCGGGCACGATCAGCGTGCCCGGCGTCAAATCCGCACGTATTCCGCCGACGGTTGCGACAGAGACGACATCCGTCACTCCCTGCTCGCGCAATGCCCATAAATTGGCGCGGTAATTCACCAGATGAGGCGGTATGGTGTAGCCATAACCATGTCGCGCCAGAAAGATGATTTCATGCTGATTGAGCATGCCAAACAGGAACGCGCCGGCAGGCTCGCCATAAGGCGTGCGCATCACTTGCCTGTGCGTGACATTGAGATTCGCCAGTTCCGTCAGGCCGCGGCCCCCTATGATTGCCAACATTTCAACTCCCAACATAAGTATCGGGCGTAGCCCGACCTACAAACAACTAACGACTAACGACTAACGACTAGCTACTGCTTTACAGCATAAATCGCGGGCAGATTGCGCCACGCACCCTCAATATCCATGCCATAACCGAACACGAAACGATCCGGTAATTCCAGCCCCACGAAATCTGCCTGCACAGGCTTAGGGCGGCCATGCCGCTTATCGGAAAACACGGCGCTATAGCAGTGTTGCGCCCCCAACTCCAGCACCCGTTCACGTAAGGCGGCCAGGGTATGACCCTCGTCCAGAATATCGTCTATCAGCAACACCACGCGACCACGCACCGATTCATGCGGCGCCACCTTCCAGTGCATCGTACCACCGGCCCGTGCATCGCCATAGCGCGTCAGATGCACATAATCAAAATCAAGCGGAAAGTTGAGCAGCGGCAACAACTGCCCGGAAAAAACCACTGCGCCGCCCATCACCGACAGCACCAGCGGGTGCGCGTCACTCAAGCTTGCATTGATTTCCCGCGCGACCTTGTGCAGTGCGGCTTGCACCTGCTCTTCCGTGCACAGCAATTCAGCCTGTTGCAACAGCTCATGCGCGCGCCGGGCAGAAATCGTCATGCGCAATTACAACTGCAGGCTCTTCAAATAGGCGGCGAATTCCTCCTTGACTTCCGGATGCACCAACCCCATCGCCACGCCCGCCTTCAGGAAACCAATTTTTGAACCGCAATCATAACGCATGCCTTTGTAGCGATAGGCCAGTATCCGTTCTTCCGCGATCAGGGCGGCAATCGCATCGGTCAGCTGCAATTCACCGCCTGCACCTGTGTGCAAATTGTGCAGATGGTGGAAAATACGCGGCGTCAGAATGTAACGTCCCGCCACGGCCAGCGTGGAAGGCGCATCTTCAGGGTCCGGCTTTTCGACTATGCCTGTCACCTGTTCCAGATCTGCGTTCACTTTGGCACTCTCGACGATACCGTATTGCCGGGTCAGTTCGCGCGGCACATCCTGCACGCCCAGCACAGAACTGTGGTGACGATCATAGATCTCCACCATCTGCCGGGTGATCGAAACCTCACCCACCATCAGGTCATCCGCCAGAATGACGGCGAAAGGCTCATTTTTGATGACAGGCTGGGCGCAAAGCACGGCGTGCCCCAAGCCCAGCGGCTCGGATTGACGGATGTAGATGCAATTAATTCCTTCCGGGATCACTTCCTGCGTCAAACGCAGCAGTTCCAGCTTGCCCTTTTTCTCCAGTTCGACTTCCAGCTCGTAGGCTTTGTCAAAATGATCCTCGATGGAACGCTTGCTGCGCCCAGTCACGAAAATCATGTCCGTAATCCCCGCAGCCACCGCTTCTTCCACCGCATACTGAATCAGCGGCTTGTCCACGACAGCCATCATTTCCTTGGGGCTGGCCTTGGTGGCCGGCAGAAAGCGACTTCCCATGCCTGCGACTGGAAACACCGCTTTACGGATTACCCGCAATGGTCTTTTACTCATTATTAGCCCTCGATTAATGATAAAAATTCATCTTCACTTAAAACCGCAATTCCCAATTGCTGCGCCCGTTCCAGCTTGCTTCCGCTCTCCAGCCCCGCCACCACATAATCCGTTTTTCCGGATACACTGCCGCTGACCTTGGCGCCCAGGGCTTCCAGTTTTTCCTTTGCCTGCTGGCGGGATAGTGCCGCAAGTGTGCCGGTAAGCACAAACGTTTTGCCCGTGAAGGGCAGTATGCAATCCGGCTGTGGTTCATGTTCGTCCCAAACCACCCCCGAACGGCGTAGTTGCTCGATGACATCGCGATTGTGTGCCTCGGCAAAAAAATCGACCATACTCTGCGCCACGACCGGCCCGACATCGTGCACCTGCTGTAAACGTGCCACATCGGCTGCCAGCAGTTTATCCAGCGAACCGAAGTGCCGCGCCATGTCCCTGGTAGTGGCTTCACCGTCCTTACGGATGCCCAGCGCTAAGACAAAGCGCGCCTGCGTAGTGTGCTTGCTATGCGCTATCGCGTCCATCAGATTCAATGCGGATTTTTCGCCCATGCGCTCCAGGCTTAGGAGAGCGGACATGCCCAGTTCATACAGGTCGGCAGGCGTATTCACCCGATTCGCATCCACCAGTTGTTCAACCAGCTTATCACCCAGACCGTCGATGTTCATGGCGCGACGACCGGCAAAATGCAGCAGTGCCTGCTTGCGTTGTGCAGGACAAAACAATCCGCCCGTACAACGCCAGGCTGCCTCATCGACTGCGCGTGCCACATGTGAGCCGCATACCGGGCAGCGGGTCGGCATGACAAATTCACGCGCATCAGCAGGGCGACGTTCCAGCACCACACGCGCCACTTCGGGTATCACGTCACCTGCGCGGCGCACGATGACCGTGTCGCCGATGCGCACATCCTTGCGGCGTATCTCGTCCTCGTTATGCAGCGTGGCGTTGGTCACCGTCACCCCGCCGACGAACACCGGCGCAAGACGCGCGACCGGGGTGAGCGCACCGGTGCGCCCGACCTGCACATCGATATCCAGCAGACGGGTCATCGCCTCTTCGGCGGGGAATTTGTGCGCGATGGCAAAACGCGGCGCGCGCGAGACGTAACCGAGCCGCTGTTGCAAGGCCATATCGTTGACTTTATAAACTACGCCATCAATCGCAAACGGCAGGGCTGCACGCTGCTCACCCATGTCGCGGTAGAAATCCAGCAACCCATCCACACCGCTAACCACGCGGCGCTGCGCGGCGACCGGAAAACCCCAGTGCTGCAACAGCGCCATTTGGCCGTCATGTTGCCCGGGCAAAGCCAGCCCTTCACAAAGACCGACACCGTAAGCAAAAAAACTGAGGTGGCGGGCGGCGGTGATACGCGAATCCAGCTGGCGCAAGGAACCCGCCGCCGCATTGCGCGGGTTGACGAACTCCTTGTCGCCACGGGCGCGCTGCTGGGCATTCAGCTGCTCGAAATCGCGGTTAAACATCAGCACTTCGCCGCGCACCTCGACATCAGCCGGCAGATTACCCCCTGCCCCATCATGCAGACGCAGCGGGAGCGCGCGCACGGTACGCAGATTTTCCGTGACATCCTCTCCCGTGCTGCCATCTCCGCGCGTGGCACCCTGCACAAATACCCCGTCGCGATAACTCAAGTTGATCGCCAGTCCGTCGAACTTGAGTTCGACCGCATAGTCCACCACACCCACCCCCAGCGCCTCGCGGACACGGCTGTCGAAAGCGCGCACCTCCTCCTCGCTGAAGGCGTTATTAAGCGACAACATCGGTGTGCGGTGCTGCACTTCGGCAAAGTATTTAAGCGGTGCACCGCCCACCCGCTGGGTAGGCGAATCCAGCGTCAGCAGTTCGGGGTATTGTGCTTCAAGAGACTGGAGTTCGCGGAATAACTGATCGTATTCCGCATCGGGAATGGCGGGCTCATCCAGCTCGTAATAGAGGCGGTTATGCCGCTCGATTTCGGCCCGCAGCCGTGCAACGAGAGCAGTTGCAGGAATAATCGCCATCAGGAGAACAATCGACGTGCTTGCGCGCTGCCCGGAACCAGATCATTTTCACGCATTTTCGCTTCCACCTCGACCAGTTGCGCGCGAATATGGGCCAGACCGGCATCGGTCAGCTGCAGTTTATTGTCATCCACCAGATTGAGCTGCAACTCACCAGCCAGTTGGTGGGCCATTTTTACCAGCAGATCGAAATTTTCCGCTGGCTCTTCGACACGCGGCACATCCAGCAGCAGCGTGATGCCCGCCGTGAGTGACTGCTCCAGTGTGTGATGCTGGAAGGGTTTGCTGTCCTGATTGATCAGCGTCATCAGGGTATGACCCTGGGTATCGAACAAATGAAACGCTCCGTCCGATTCCAGTCTCATGCCGTGAAGCGCAGCCGCTTGCGCAACTTTACCGCCACCCATCAGGCGCTCCCCCTGAGCACGCAGATTAACCCCCACCATCTGGTCCACTTCGGCGCAAAACGCATCCAGCTCAAGCGCGGCGCGGTGCACTTCCTGCACATCCGGCACAGTCGCATCTGCCTCAATTGCCTGCGCTATCCCCTGCACCAGATCACGGAAGTCGCCCAGCTTGGCTACGGTAATGACGCCGCTTCTGTCCACCAGTTGCAGTGCGATGCGAAACTTTGAATAAAGCGGCTGACTCTCGGCGATGACCCGCTCCCATTGCAGCTCAGCTAAAGTCAGGCCACACACTTGCACAGGCTTGCGAAAATCGAATTTGCGTTGCCACAAACCGTCCAGCACTGCTGCCGCAGCGGGTTCGGCCAGATGCAATTCGATGATGAAATCGCTGCGCACATCCAGCAGAGCACAGGGTTCACTCAGCGTGGTGGCAATATCGATGACGGGCAGTTCTGCAACGATTTCCGCTGCGCTATCCACCTCGACCAGCGCATCCTGATTGACCAACACCGGTTCTTCCGCAACAAAGGATGCCGACTCGACAGCCTGTTCGGGCTGAGCCGGTTTTTCCTGATACAGGGCATCGTCATGTTGTTGACTGAAGGCTGCACCAAACTTGCGACTGTATTGACGTTGCTTCCACCAGCCGAACACATAAACCGCAACCACCACACCTAAACCGATTGCCAACAGGGCTACTTGTAATTCACTCATATTTTGAATACCAAAATTCGCAGATCGCACAAAAACGTCAGCGCGGATTATCTCAAGTTGAGTAGTAAAAATCTATGCCAATGGCAATTCAGGCGAACTGACGCCAATACCCGCCACCTCTTGTAATGCTTTCAAAAACTGCGACTGTTCATGCAATTTATGCGCCGCAACCGGGTGTAGCAGGCCGCGCATATGTGCGATACGCGCACGACTCATCACCGACATCTCCCAATGCAGGCCACGCAGCAATTCATCCGCCGATTCCGGCTTGTTGCACACCAGCACCATATCGCAACCCGCATTCAGCGCGGCAGAAGCCCGTTGCACAATATTTCCTGCAACCGTGGCGCCTTCCATGCTCAAGTCATCGCTGAAGATACAACCGTCGAAACCCAGCTTGCCGCGCAGAATCTCTTTCAGCCAGACCGGCGAAAAGCCTGCCGGGCGGCTGTCCACCTTAGGATAAATGACATGCGCTGGCATTACCGCCGTCAAACCGAAGCTGATCATTTGCCGGAAGGGAATCAGATCACAGAGCTCGATATCGACAAACTCGCGTTCGTCCACCGGGATCGCCAGATGCGAATCAGCCGCGACATAGCCGTGCCCCGGAAAATGCTTACCTACGGTATGCATGCCCCCCTGTTTCATCCCCAGCAGCAGACTGTGCGCCAGTTCGGCGATCGCCTGCGGATCGCTGTGAAAAGCACGGTCACCGATTACGCCACTGTGCTCATAATCCACATCCAGCACCGGCGTGAAACTGAAATCCACACCGCAGCCGCGCAATTCCGCCGCCAGCACATAGCCGGCCTGCTGCGCCAGATGACGCGCCCGATGCGGGGCGATGTCCCAGATTTTCCCCAGTTCGCGCATAGGCGGAATCCTGGTGAACCCCTCGCGAAAACGCTGCACCCTTCCGCCCTCGTGATCGACTGCAACCAGCAATGGCGTGGGACGCAGCGCGTGTATCGCGGCAGTCAGTTCAGTCAATTGAGCAGGTGATTCGTAATTGCGCTTGAACAGGATCACCCCGCCGACCAGAGGATGACGCAACCGCGCCACATCCTCGTCCGTCAGTCGCGTACCCAGCACATCCAGCATGACCGGCCCTAACCCCATGAATCCTCCCTAATCAGAACAGACAAATTTTAAATCGCATACACACCCGGCGGCATTCTCTCACCTGTCCGGCGGGCTGACCACACCCTGAATGCCTTTTATTTTCAGCCCGGCGGCAACATGCTCACGCGCTCCTGGAAACTCTTTCCTTTGTCATGAAATCAAATAAAGCGTTTAATCCACTCCACGTAAGTTTTCACAGCTCACAATCTGTCACGTAAGGGTGGTTACTCAGTTGACCGGGTACCCACTGGCGTACCAAGTGCTTCAGCCGCACACGATCCGCCCCTTACTCAAACAGTCTGGTACATTACATCAAGCATCTTAAGGAGCGCGCAATGGAACCACGCATTAGTCTTATCACACTCGGGGTGTCTGATCTTGAAAGTGCGACCCGGTTCTACGAGGAGTGTCTTGGTCTCCCTCGGCTTGAGACGCCACCCTCCATTACGTTCTTTGAGCTTGGGAAAACATGGCTTGCGCTTTGGTCGCGTGCGAGTCTGGCTGCTGATGCGGGCCTTTCGTCAGAAGGTTCCGGCTTTCGTGGCTTCGCACTTGCGCATAACGTGCACTCTCCGGCAGAGGTAGATACTTTGCTTGAGCGGGTTGCGGCATTCGGCGCCAAGGTCACAAAGAGGGGGCAACCCACAGACTGGGGCGGCTACTCTGGGTACTTCACTGACCTTGACGGTTTTCTCTGGGAGGTCGCTCACAATCCGAGCTTTCCTCATGTGTGATCCGATGCCCAACCCATCATGCCATTCCAGGAGTGAGATTCCGTTGTAGAAACCTGCCATTCGATTTCTCGGAAGCGATCGTTCAATATTAGGCTTGTCAGCTTGGTCCGAAACATCGGCACATTATTCTCACTGCCACTCAACGGGCGTGACTATCAGCCAGGGCTTGATCGACCAGCTCCTTTAGTTGCTTAAAGCCAAAGCTTGGCAACGGCTGTCCGTTGACGAAAAATTCAGGAGTCATGGTGACATTCAGCGTCTTCGCATCGGCAAGATCCTGCGCGATCACAGTGGCAATCTCGGGGGAAGTGATATCAAAGGCCATCTGTTCCATGTTCAGACCGATTCCATCGAAATATTTCCATGCCGCACCCGCGTTGGCTGTGTGATGCTCTGTCCAGCTGGCTTGATTGGCCAGCAGTGCTTCGAGTGCCTCCCAGAACTTGCCTTGTCGGCGTGCGGCCTCGAGCATCGCTACCACTTTGTCCGAACCGGAGTGAAAAGGGGCGTAGCGCAGCACGATGCGAATCTTATCTGGATTGTCAGCCATCAGCTGTTTCACCATCGGATAAAAATTCCGGCAAGTTTCGCAGGCAGGATCAATAAATTCGACGATGACGACCGGCGCATTTGCTTGACCTATGGTAGGCGAGTGCATACGAATTAATGCAGCACGATTGGATTCGGCAAGCTGATTGGCCACCGTTTCTTTTTGGCCGGTATAAAACAGCATGCCTGCAACGAAGACAAGCAGCAGGACGATTGCGGAAACGACGAAGACTGTTTTTTGTTTCATTTGTAGCCTTTCAGATAGGTGATCATGAGCAATCCAGTAATGGATGAGAACGAAAATACCGACAAGAGCGGAATCGTCACAAAACCGAACCAGACTACCGGTATATTGGAACACGGCACGCCCTGCTGGCATGGCTTGAGAGTCTCGGGTATCCACCCCGCGGTGAGGGCAAGATGGAACAGTGCCAACCCTAGGCCTGCAAGCGCCAGCGGCAAGGCATAGCGCACCACCCGCGTATCGAAGGGAAACAACCCGGCGGCAAGCACCAGAACCAGCGGAAACATGGCGATCCGTTGATACCAACAGAGTATACAAGGTGTAAAACCCATCACTTCGCCGAGGAACAGCGCACCTAGCGTAGACACAGTGGAGATCAACCATGCAGCGAAAATCAGCGTCCATCCAATGGGGGTAGTGTTAGTCATGGCATCCAGACATCCGTATTCATTCATTAACCCAGCATAGGAAATCCCCCGGCTATGCCGGGGTGGCAGTAGAAGTTTGACATTTACGGGAGTCCATCTGCGACACTCTGAATCGTGAGCCGCCAAGCAAACGAAGAAGGGAGAATCGAGATGGACGACAGCGAAAGCCTAAGCCATAGTAAATGGGAATGCAAATATCACGTGATATTCATTACGAAATGCAGACGTAAAACGTTGTACGATCAGTTGAGGCCGCATCTTGGAGAGGTATTCAAGAAGTTGGCGCAGTACAAAGAGAGCCGGATAGAGGAAGGGCACTTGAGGCCCGATCATGTACCCATGTTGATATCGATCCCTCCGAAGTATTCGGTATCGCAGGTTATCGGATACATCAAAGGGAAAAGTGCAATTCATCTGGCGCGCGTGTACGGAGAACGAAAGCGTAATTTTGTTGGGCAGCACTTTTGGGCGAGAGGCTACTTTGTATCGACGGTAGGCCGGGATGAAGAGTCGATCCGGCAGTACATTCGTCACCAAGAGGAAGAGGATAAGCGCTTGGAGCAGATGAACCTGTGGCGCTGACCGGTCACCGAAAGGTGACCACAAGAGTAGGGGCCGCGTAAGCGTCCCCGTTAAGCCGCTTTGAGCGGCTCACAAATTAAAGCCCCCGGCTTTGCCGGGGGATACTTACTCGGCAATATCAGTCTTGCGCTGCGCAACTCCGGTTGACCATAGACAGATACAACGCCCTCAGCCACCATCGCCTTGCCTGCACCGCCACTGTCGCATACGCCGACCATTTTGAGCAGTTGGTTGAGCTCGCGCAATGGGTAGACCGAAAAAAGGTGGCTTGGGTACGCGACCAGGCGGTTGCAGAACAGCAGCGCATTGAGGCAGAACAATTTGCAAAGCAAAAAAGCAATGAAGCGGCGGCAAAGTTGGCAGCCGAACATGCTGAAGCAGCCAAGCTGCTTGAGTTTGCATTTAATTCCAAAGGCCATGTTCGTCGCTAATACGATGAACGGGTGATATTGCCTATGACAACCCTGCGCACACTCACATTGGATCAGGCGGCAGAGTTTCTGCATGTGCATCCTGTGACGTTATTGCGTATGGCAAAGTCTGGAAAAATTCCCGCCGCGAAACCTGGTAAGTGCTGGGTGTTCATCGACCTTGACCTAGCCGATTGGCTGCGCGCACAATACTCGGCGCGGGCATCGGAAGCTATACGCAATGAAAGGAAACACCAATGCCACTCTTCCGACGCAAAAATTCCACGATTTGGTGGGTTGATATCACCATCGACGGAAAACGCATACAGCGAACTTCTGGCACAGAAAACAAGCAGCAAGCTGAAGAGTTCCACGACAGGTTAAAAACCGAGTTGTGGGAACACAAACGACTGGGAACGAAACCTCGACGGACATGGCAGGAAGCAGCAGTCCGCTATGCCGAAGAGAAAGCGGAAAAAACCACGCTTAATACCGACCTGTCGCACTTTCGCTGGCTGGATGCGCATCTGTCCGATAAGTACCTTGATGAGATCAATAAGGATTTAATTGCTGAAATCACCAAGATTAGAAAGTTGCCGTACAGCATTCCTCGGGCAAAAGGACCTGATCGTCAGATCAATCCGAAACCTGCCACGGTCAACAGAACACTGGAAATCATTCGTTGTGTTCTGCGACTGGCGAGGGATGAGTGGGAATGGGTCGACCATATCCCGACTGTGAAATTGCTGAAAGAAGCGACTCAGCGCATTTCGAGGGTGTAAGAAATTTTGTGTAAACGGTCATTTGGCAGGAAACTGCCGCCACTTTGAAAGGAGTCGCAATGACCGTAACAAAAGCACTACCGAAAGACCTGATCGACAGCCTGCTTGCCGGGTATAAAAAACCTGAAGA
>JAURZN010000100.1 GCA_030653355.1 Gallionella sp.
TGGCACCTATGCACAGAAGTGAACTATGTACAGTTACTGTTTTTAAAATTCCAAGACTCCCTATTCCATTGGGCTACAAGCAAGGCGCTGGCCCATCAGCTTGACATAGTTTCACCCGTATTCTGAAGTGGAAATCCACCCACATCAGGAGACTGTAATGAATCCCACCTATCACTCAACCACTTGGCTTCTTGAAAGCCAGTTCGCGGCATACGTTGACACTTTCACGCATCACTTCACGGATGAACGTTACGCGCCGGCAACCGTTGATACTTACCTTGGTTGCCTTGCCCATTTCGCCCACTGGTCGACCCAAGCTGGCATTGATATTCATGACATCGATGAGAAAGTAGTTCAGCGATTTCTCGATGAGCATCTGCCGCATTGCGATTGCGCAAAGCCGGTTCATCGTGTTCGCGGGAATTTAGTTGCGGCACTCGGCCATCTCATCGTCGTGCTCCGCGCTAATTCTGTCATTGCAGAACCGTCTATTGGAATGACGCCTGTAGACGAGGAATTGCGCCACTTCGATGAGTATATGAATCATGTTCGGGGGCTTGCGCCGAGGACGCGCAGCCAACACATCCGTGTTGTTCAGCGCCTGTTACTTGATCAGTTCGCTGATAACGCCGTTGTGATTTCCGCAATCAAGCCTGACGATGTGCGCAAGTTCGTCGCCAAGCAGAGCGAACTGTGCCGCATCCCGCTCAGTATTACTGCAACAGTTTCGGCATTGCAGGGTTATTTCCGTTATCGCGCCACCCGAGGGGATCCAGTGAATCACCTGACTGGGGTTATGTGCCACCCGGCCAATTGGCAACTTGCTTCGTTGCCAAAGGCGCTCAACAGCGACGAAATCGAACGCCTGCTTGGTGCGCTTCAGAATGATGGCCCATCAGCACGTAGGACTGCTGCCATCGTGCACTGCGCCTTGGATCTTGGACTGCGAAGCAGTGAAGTTGCCTATCTTGGGCTTGATGACATCGACTGGCGTGCTGCCACCATCACACTGCGAAGAACCAAAGGTTGCCGCGAAGATGTGATGCCTTTGCCCTCAGATACCGGACGTGCCATTGCTGATTACCTGCAATTTGAACGACCAAAAACCACGAACCGAGCCGTATTTGTACGCAGACTTGCTCCGCACGACAAGCCCATTGGCCCTGATCTTGTGCAACAAGCGATACGCAAAGCGTATGCGCGAGCAGGTCTGCCATACACACGATCACATCTTCTGCGGCACACCATGGCCAGTCGCCTGCTGGACGGTGGCAGTTCACTC
>JAURZN010000108.1 GCA_030653355.1 Gallionella sp.
TGATTTCACCCGCATCCATGAGCAGGAAGCAGACCGCATCGGCCTGGACATTTTGCAAAAGGCCGATTTCAACGCCCATGCCATGCCGGAATTCCTGGAACGCTTACAACGCGCGACCCGCTTGCTCGAGGGCAATGCACCCAATTATCTGCGCACCCATCCGATCACCAGCGACCGTATCGCTGACATCGAGAACCGGGTCAACAAGCAGCCTTACCGCCTGATGCCTGACAGCCTCGACTTCCAGCTGGTACGCAGCAAACTCATCGGTGCACAAAAAACGACGGTTGATGCCATCAGCTACTTCAACGACGCGCTGACGACACACAAACATGGCAATCCGATTGCCCAGCGCTATGGTCTGGTAAACGCGCTGCTGCGCAACAACGAAGTCGAACGTGCCTCTCAGGAACTGGAGATACTGCGCACGCAGGCGCACGCCAGTCCGCAGTCACAAAACAACGCCATGCTGGCCACCCTTAGCGGCCAGGTAAAGCGCGCCACGAAGGCGAGCGATACGCTGGATTATTATCGTACTGCGGTGCGGAATTTCCCCCGGCATCGCGCCCTGATATACGATTACGTCGATCTGCTGCTGCAAAGCAAACAGGCTGAAATCGCCGTCAAACTGCTCGCTGAACAAGTCGTGCGCCACCCGGCCGACACCACGCTCTACAACCTGCAAGCCCGCAGCTATAACCAGCTGAACAAATCGTTCGAGCAGCATCAGGCACAAGCTTACAGCTACGCCTGGCAGGGAAATCTGTTTGCCGCCATCGAACAACTCGAACTGGCGAAACAGGCTGGAGGGAGTTTCTACCAGCTGTCCACAGTGGAGTCCGACCTGCGTGAATTGCACGAAATGCTGGGTGCACGGGCGAAGAAGTAAATCGCTTCTACTACCTTATCAAGTGCAAGGCCTGTGCACCGTTGCGCACTGCTGACGCAACCAAACGGTAGTCAAAAGTCGCAAGCTGCCCACCGTGAGTGCACGCTAGTGCCAATAAATAACTATCCGTCACCTGACCGGAACTCAACAGGCAATCCCTGTCAAATTTATCCTCATCAAGCAAACTGATGTCATCCGGCCAAAATACGTGGCCTGGTAATGCTCGCAAGCCCGCCATCAAGGGAACTACAGCCGATGGTGTACCGGGTGAATTCGGATAACGGGCATGCCCGATTATCCGCAGCACGCCATTTTCAGTTAAGGGACAGGTCGCCCATGATTGTTGACCCTGCGCCGCAAACCATTCATGTGCCAGATCGTGTTGAATATGCCCGGGGTCAATCAAGGCGATCAGCACATTCACATCAAGTAAAAACGTCATCAAGGCAACTCGTCGCGTAATTGACTGACCAATTCCGGCGTAACGACCTTCATGCCCGTTCGAGACATCAGCAGAGGCACGCCATTACGCATCTCGCTCGTTGAGACATCAGGTCTTAGCGCCTGTCTGGCCAGGGAAGAAAGTATATTGCCAATACTCTTGTGCTGCGCCATTGCCAACCCCTTGGCTGCGGCAAGCACATCCTCATCTATCGTCAAAGTTGTTCGCATACTGCATCTCCTCTGTCACAACATCAAACATCGCGCATCATACATCGCACATCCGCTCAGGACAACACGCATAAAGCATTGGGCAGTTAAATCTGATTCCTTATTAAGTGACCCCTTATTTTTCTGCGCCTGACGAGGCAATCTGTTTGCCGCCATTGAGCAACTCTAACTGGCGAAACAGGCTGGAGGAAGTTTCTGCCAGTTCACCACGTTGGAGTCAGACCCACGCGAACTGCATGAAATGCTGGGTGCGCGGGCGAAGAAGCAAAGCACACCCTGCCGAATCAACGCCCCGATGGCAGACTGGTTTTATCGCATCCCTGCTTTGCCAGCAGACAGGTGACGCTATAGTCCGTAGCCGCTTCGCGCCATTTTCTGTCAGCCTCATAAGCCCTTGCTCGCCCCAGATAATGCCTGAAATTCGGCTGGACTTTCTGTTCCTGACCCAGCACGATCGCACGACTGAAAGCCTGTGCGGCCTGTTCATTTTGATTCAACTTCAGATAACTGGCGCCGAGATTACCGTAGGCTTCCGAAAATTTCGGATTCAAGCGGGTTGCCGTTTGCAGATCGCTGATGGCGCTGTCGTATTTATCCACTTTTAACCATTCCGTTCCCCGGTTGTAATAAATCCGCGCCGCGCCGGGGAGCGTTTGCCTGTCCTTGACCAGTTTCTCTGCATCATCCCATAGCAGTATGGGATGTGAAAACGAGGATAAGCGCTCCATGGATATCATGAACAAGGTCGCGGCAAACAATAGCGACAGCCCGATCATCAGCCTTGCGTTCAGCTGCATCAGCAACAGCGGCAAGACGATCACACCACCTAATGCCCATATATAACTGCGATACAACACGAAAATTTCCTGGATACGCACCGATGAAAACTCGGTCATGAACATCAGCCAGGGCAACAACATCGCGAAACCGATCAACCCCGTCCTGCCTCGTTTCACAAGCAGCCGCAGCGCGGCAAATCCGTACAGCAGATAGGCCAGCAGCGCCACCCCGTAAACCGACAAAAATCCCTGTGCATAGGGCTCGCGCATGTCTACCGACATCCAGCCGGGATTAGGCAGCAACCACAAGATGCCATATTTAAAAAACAGCCAGGATTGGGTCAACACGCTGTATCCGTAGGCATTCTCAGGCAGAACGCCCTCCAGCATTTCGCTTGCGCTCAGTTCATAGGTATGACCGATAACCCCCCTGATCTGTGCGATAGTCAGCAGCGCCACCAGCACATACCCGAGAAAGACCGGCCAGTTTTCCCGCAAGTATCGTCGCCAATTTTCATGCAACAACACCGTCAGCGCCACGACTACGGCGGGCAACATGATGACATGCTCCTTGCTGTGGGTTGCCATAAAGTACAGCGCCACGCTAATCCATAGCCATGCCTTGCTATGTCCGTTGCTGCCGTGCAAATACGCCCACAAGGCCAGTACGCTGAACAGCGTCGCCATCACAATGGTGCGCTGCACCAGATAACCCGTCGCATACACGGCAAGCGGATGCAAGGCAAACAAGGTTACCGAAATCAGAATAGCCGCCACCAGGCCGGTACGTTCGCCCTCTGACTCAACTGAGGGCAACACACTGCGATACAAACGAATCACGAAAAGCGCCAATACAACCACCACCAGCCAGTGCAACAGCATATTTTCTATTCTGAACGACAGTAGCCCAAAGCCGAACAACTGCGCAGTCCAGGCCAGGGTGGCATAGGGCAGCGCACGCAGATCGCCCACAGACGGTGAAGCAAAAGCCTCAATCGCCGAACGCCCCTCGCTGTCCAGCATGAAAAAATACAGATCATCAAAAACAATCGGGTTGTACAAAAACTGTCCGTACAACGCAGCAATCAGGCCGCCCACCAGTGCCACCCATAGTGCTATTTGTTTAGTAACGTTCATGTTCACATACCTCATCGCGTCATCTACAAACTTATTCAGAATAAAAAAGCCGCCTCGCGGCGGCTTTTCATAAGACTATGCAGCGATTACTTACAGAAGTTGGCCGCAAGGCAAGTACCAGACTGAGTCCAAGTGATGCCGCCGACTGCCACGGCTGGTGTGATCTTGAATGTATAAGCACCTGCTGTTGCAGTTGCAGTAGCGGTGATTACACCCGCATCTGTCACTGACAGAGACGCCATATTGGCTGTTGCAGCTGGAGCAGCGGGAACTCCGTTGGAACCCGCGGTACAACCAGTGATGGCTGCAGCAGCAGCAATGCCTTGCTCCTGAACACACAGTTCAACAGCCGTCTTATAGGCACCGGTCAGAGAAACCACTTCCGAGAAGCGCGCCTTCTTAGTGTAGTCACTGTATGCCGGGATCGCAACAGCGGCCAGAATACCGATAATTGCCACAACGATCATCAGTTCGATCAGGGTAAAACCTTTTTGTACATTTTTCATTTGAAGCTCCTCTTTAAGTTGGATTCATTATTCGGCCAAACCGGCTTGAATTCCGTTTCGCCTTGCTTATACGTAAGCAATAGCCGTGCCACAAATACAAAGTGTTGATTATTAGGTATTAATACATTAACGACCGCTACACACCGAATAAATATGGACAATTTACGTCAGTCATGTGACGAATTTCGTCAGTCAGATGTTGTACGGGACACGCACTCCGGGTTCGTCAGGCGAAAAGTCTTTGGTGTTACGCGTGATAAATAGTCGGCTTTCCACTTGAGCGCTTGCCCACACAATGGCATCAGGCAA
Organism: Gallionella sp.; assembly: GCA_030653355.1. GTDB lineage: Bacteria > Pseudomonadota > Gammaproteobacteria > Burkholderiales > Gallionellaceae > Gallionella. Next base: position 4,293 of record JAURZN010000108.1, read on the forward strand.
TTTGATTTTATGTTTTTTACGGAGCGCGACAGCTGCGACGGCTACTTGCTCATCAATTGGCAGATTGACAAAACCACTTAGAAAACCCCTGATTATGGCCTCGGTTTCGGGCGTTGCGCCGACCATTACTTCCATCCAGGTGACAAGACTGATGGCTTTATCGGAATATCTATCCAATTCAGTTTTGGCTTGCTCGATCCCGTTCAGGTAGTCAATCAAAATATGGGTGTCAAACAGGGCGCTTACCATTCGGAGCGTACCTGTTCTTGATACGCCAGCCCGTCAACTCCGCCTTCCTTCCATAAACCGAACGCATCAACTGATGTCGGTTTTTTCTGCTGAAGATAGCTGGAAATGGCCTGACGTATCAGTTCGGCACGAGAAATTTTTTCAGACGTGCAAATAGCGGCCAAGTCTCTGAGCTGTCTGTCCGGAATATCTACCAAGGTACGCATAATAAGTCTCCTTATTTTTGATATACAAACTATATATCAAAAATAAGGAGCCGTGTGGCAAGCGAGTCGCACGCTGTCCTGATATCAGTCCACGTTCACCAGACTCACGCCCGGTATCTTACTCAGGTCGACCTCGTCTATCTGCTCCGGCGCGAGAAATTTCCACGCGTAGTCGAGATACACTTTTTCACGGATAAAGACATCGAATAAGTCGGGGTCGATGTGTCCGCCCAGCTTGAATTTTCCGAGTATGGTCAACGATTCGGTGAGTGTCTTGCCGGCTTTATAGGGTCTGTCCTTGGCGGTCAGCGCTTCGAAGATGTCGGCAATACCCATGACTCTGGCCTGAAGCGACATCTGACTGCGCGTCAGGCCACGCGGATAACCCTTGCCATCCATGCGTTCGTGATGCCCCGCCGCATGTTCAGGCACATTCTTCAGGTGTTTTGGCCAGGGGAGCGACTCCAGCATCTTGATGGTAACCTCAATCTGGCGATTGATGATTTCACGCTCTGCGCCGGTCAAGGTTCCTGAACGTATGGTCAGGTTCTCGACTTCGTCATCGCTGAGAAAACCGACCATTTTCCCGTCGTTATCACGCCACGGATAATGCGCGATAGTCAGCACTCGTTTTACATCGGATTGTGGCATGGCTTCGCGCCCGATATTGCAATGCCGCAAGAATTCGCGGTCGTCGTCAAGTTGTCGTATGCGCGCTTCATACTCGGCACGAATGGCAGCCTCGTCAACGCCCCTCTCCCCCAACCCCTCTCCCGCCTGCGGGCGAGGGGAGCTTGCCAAGGCGCGCAGCATGGCGATTTCAGCATCGCGCTTGAGCACTTCGAAACGGGTATCCAGCAACTGAATGCGGTCGAACAGCGTATGCAGCTTGGTCGGCTTATCCACCACATGCACCGGCGTGGTGATTTTTCCGCAATCATGCAGCAGCCCGGCAATTTTCAATTCGCGCCTGTCCTCTTCGGTCATCACGAAATCCTTGAGCGGCCCCTGTTTGGTGCGTGTGACCGCATCAGCCAGCATCATGGTCAGCTCGGGCACGCGGGAACAATGCCCGCCGGTATAGGGGGATTTGTCATCTATCGCGTTATTGATCAGCTGAATAAAGGACTCAAACAAGCCCTCCAGCTGTTGAATCAGACGACGATTGGTCAGTGCTATAGCCGCCTGCGAAGCCAGTGACTCGACCAGCTGCTGATCATCGGCAGAAAACGGCACAATCGCGCCGCTGGCACGGTCTTGTGCGTTAATCAGCTGCAAAACACCGATAACTTCGCCCTCGTGATCGCACATCGGCACGTTCAGAAAAGACTGCGAATGGTAGCCGGTCTTGGCGTCGAAATTCCGGGTGCCGGTGAAATCATAGTCTTGCGCCTTATAGGCATCGGGAATATTCACCGTTTCACGGCTCAGCACCGCATGGCACACCACCATCGCATGATTCGGCCTACCCGACAGATCATACAACTGCACCGGGTAATAGCCGATCGGCTCGCCACTGACGCCACCCATGGCAATATTCAGCGAATCGGTGCGCACGATCTCAAAGCGCAACACACGCTGTTCGGGATCGTGCAGATAAAGCGTACCGGCATCCGCACGCGTAATCCGCCTGGAGGCTTCGAGGATCAACTCAAGCAAGCTATTGATATCGTGCTGCTGCGACAGCGCGATACCGATCTCGTTGAGTTCTTTCAGGCGATAAATCAGCTTACTGGTAGTGGGCATGTGAATAGTCAGTGGCAAGTGGTGAGTGGCGAGTGTTTTACTTACCACTCACCACTTACGACTCACCGAGTTATTTAATACAAACAGCGCGTATCTGGTGCATATCGGTAATGCCTTGCAACACCTTCTCCATGCCGTCCTGTTTCAGGGTGTGCATACCTTCGTCCAGTGCGATAGCCAGCAATTCTGCGACGCGGGCGTGCTCCTGTATGGCTTTTTTCACCGGGTCGCTGCCGATCAGCAATTCATGCAAGCCCACCCGTCCGCGATAGCCGGTACCGGCACATTTCTCGCAACCCACCGGGCTGTAAAGCGTAAATTGCTTTTTATCATTGGCAAACAGCTTGACCCATTCCTCATGTAGCGCCTTTCTGGCAGCGACAGCATCCTTCTTCCAGACTGCGGTATGCTTCAGTTCCTCGCTGTACTCGACCAAAAAATCATTCATTTCATCCGTGCTGGCAACATGCGGCTTCTTGCAATCGCCACACAAACGCTTGGCCAGGCGCTGCGCCAGTATGCCCAGCAGCGCGTCTGCAAAATTGAACGGGTCCATCCCCATATCCAGCAGGCGCAATATGGATTCCGGCGCGCTATTGGTGTGCAGCGTGGCGAAGACCAGATGCCCGGTCAGCGAGGCCTCGATTCCGATAGACACTGTTTCCTTGTCGCGCATTTCGCCGACCATGATCACGTCCGGGTCGGCACGCAGGAAGGCGCGCATGATGGTCGGAAAATCAAGGCCCGCCTTCTTGTTGATTTGCACCTGACGCAAACCCTTCTGTGTGATTTCCACCGGGTCTTCCGCCGTCCATATCTTGGTTTCCGGCTTGTTGATGTACTTGAGTATGGAATGCAAGGTGGTGGTTTTACCCGAACCGGTCGGGCCGCACACAAAAAACAGCCCGTAAGGTTTGCTGACCGTGCTATGGATCAATTCGCTGTTGCGCGCCGAAAATCCCATTTTTTCCAGTGGCAAGGGCTCGCCGGAAGCCAGAATACGCATCACCACATCTTCGACACCGCCCTGAGAAGGGATGGTGGCTACGCGCAACTCGATGTCCAGGGGCCCAAATTTCTTGAACTTGATCTTACCATCCTGCGGTTTGCGTTTTTCGGATATATCAAGATCACACATGATCTTGATGCGGGTCACCAGCGCATTGCGATAAGTGGACGGCACTTCGATGTAGTTCAGCAGCGAACCATCCTTGCGCAAGCGTATGTGTGTCTTACCCTTGCCCGGTTGCGGTTCGACGTGAATATCGGACGCTCCCATACGATAGGCATCCACGATAATCTTGTTGACCAGCTTGACCAGTTCGTTGTCGGCCGCCGCATTGACATCCTCCTGCGTGATAGCCGTTTGTTCGTCTTCATCATCTCCCAGGCTGGACAGCAAATCGTCCATGCTGGACTCATCCATGGCCACGCCCACGGAGGAAGAAACACTCCCGCCACTGCCATAAAATGCATCCAGGGTTTGTCTGAATTCACGCTGCGAGCAAACCTTGTAAACCAGCCGGTTTCTGGGAAATATATTATTCACCACCCTTGAGGCCTGGATACG
>JAURZN010000109.1 GCA_030653355.1 Gallionella sp.
ATCGTTCGTTGAATGAGTTATAATTTGCTCAACGAACAACAAACACAGTGGCTTGCAGAACAGCGCAAGTGACTTACCAGTTTGTCTGACGACCATAGCGAGTTGGTCCCACTCCTTCCCATCCCGAACAGGACAGTGAAAGGACTCCGCGCCAATGATAGTGTGGATTACCCATGTGAAAGTAGGTCATCGTCAGACTCCTTACAACAAAAAGCCCCTCCGGTAACGGTGGGGCTTTTTGCTTCGGTTGATGACATTTGATAACCGTCAAAAATTAACGCAATTAGTGGTATCCCGTTCTGGATAAACGCGTTCAAATATCCAGATTAGCTGCTGCATCTGTTCATCTGCGCCGAAATCCAGTAAAGTGCAGTCCCGTTACCTACAAAAAGAGCAATAATATGAGTACAAAAGGCCAGCAATTACAAGACCCATTTTTGAATACCTTGCGTAAAGAGCATGTGCAGGTGGCAATTTACCTAGTCAATGGCATCAAGCTGCAAGGTCAGGTCGAATCTTTTGATCAATATGTAGTTTTGTTGAAAAACAATTCAGTCATACAGATGGTCTATAAACACGCTATTTCTACTATTGTTCCGGCTCGTGCGGTCAATATTTCCTATGACGATGCCGTGGCTGAGTAATGCAGCAAAGGCTCGCTGGTTCTGATTCCGCAATATTGGTAAGTATTGACCTCGGTGATGCTGATTATCACGAGAGTCTGGAGGAGCTGCGCTTGCTGGCCGAGACGGCCGGTGTGCAAACCCTGGCGACTGTCGAAGCCAAGCGGCAACGCCCTGATGCGGCATTGTTCGCGGGTAGCGGAAAAGTTCAGGAAATCGCTGAGATGGTCGAACGCATGGAAGTGCCTCTGGTGATTTTCAATCACGACTTGTCTCCCGCACAAATGCGCAATCTGACTGCGCAATTGAATACCCGCGTCATTGATCGAACCATGTTGATTCTGGATATTTTTGCGCAACGTGCGCAAAGTTATGAGGGTAAGGTTCAGGTCGAATTAGCTCAACTCAAATATATGGCTACGCGTCTTGTGGGTCTGAACACAGACATGGGGCAACAAAAGTTTGCCGTGGGCGCGCGTGGCCCCGGTGAAACTCAGTTGGAGCTGGACAGGCGTAAGCTGGATAAACGCGTGCACTTGCTGAAGGAACGTCTGGAGAAGCTTAAGAGCCAAAGGGATGTGATGCGACGTTCGCGCAATCGCTCTGCTGTATTTTCCGTATCGATTGTTGGCTACACCAACGCAGGCAAATCCACGCTGTTCAATCGTTTAACCAAGGCCAATGTCTATGTGGCTAACCAATTATTCGCGACGCTGGATACCACTTCACGCAAAATGTTTAGTGAAGGAGTTGGGGATATCGTAATGTCGGATACGGTCGGGTTTATCCGCCATTTGCCGCATGGACTGGTCGCGGCGTTTCGCAGTACGCTGGAAGAGACGGTGCAGGCTGACTTGCTGTTGCATGTGGTCGATGCCAGCAATCCGAATCGCGATGACCAGATTAGTGAAGTAAATAAAGTCTTGAACGAAATTGATGCGGGTCATATTCCGCAGTTGCTGGTGTTCAACAAAATTGATGTGCTTGATGTGCCGGAAAGTGTCGAGCGTGATGACTGTGGTAGAATTGCACGGGTTTATCTCAGTGCTAAAAGTGGTGCAGGAATGAGTGAATTGCGGCTTGCCTTGTGTGAGGCGAAAGATGCGCAATTGGCCGCTGAGAAAATTGAAAATCAAATTAAACAAGCGAGAAATGAACCATGGGAATGAACGACCCGCAGTGGGGTAATAAGAATAACAATGGTGGCCCTCCCGATTTGGAAGAGTTGTTGCGCAAGCTGAATGCTAAAGTTGCTGCTTTGATGGGAAATAAAGGTGGTTCCGGCGGGAGCGGTTCGGGGAATAGCGGTGGCGATTCTTCGATGCCAAAGTTTGGTGGTGGCGGCTTGGGCTTGCTTGCCTTAATCGCGGTGTTGATCTGGGCGGCGAGCGGCTTCTACATCGTTGATGCCAGCCAGCGCGGTGTGGTGTTGCGCTTTGGCAAGTTAGTCGAAACAACCGAGCCAGGCCCGCGTTGGCATTTACCGTTTCCGGTTGAGTCTGTCGAGATCGTCAACCTGAGTCAGGTTCGTACGGTCGAGGTGGGTTATCGCGACAACGTCAAGAACAAAACGTTGAAGGAATCATTGATGCTGACTGACGATGAAAACATCGTGGATATTCAGTTTGCAGTGCAGTATTTCCTGAATGACCCGGGCGAATATTTGTTCAACAATCGTAATCCAGACGAAAATGTGCGTCAGGCTGCGGAAACCGCAATACGTGAAGTGGTCGGCAAGAGCAAGATGGACTACGTGCTCTACGAAGGGCGCGAACAAGTGGCTGCATCAGCGACCAAGTTGATACAAAGTATTCTGGATCGTTATAAGTCAGGGATACTGATCAGTAAGCTGACGATGCAGAATGCACAGCCGCCTGAGCAGGTTCAGGCCGCTTTTGATGATGCCGTCAAGGCGGGGCAGGATCGCGAGCGCCAGAAAAATGAAGGGCAGTCCTATGCTAACGATGTGATACCCCGCGCCAGTGGTACGGCGGCACGTTTAATACAGGAATCTGAAGGTTACAAGCAGAGCGTGATCGCCAATGCCGAAGGTGATGCCAGTCGGTTCAAGCAAATTCTGGTTGAATACGAGAAGGCACCTTCCGTGACTCGCGAACGGATGTATCTGGATATGATGTCTCAGGTAATGGGCAACATCAGCAAGGTGATGGTTGATCAAAAGAACGGTAACAGTCTTTTGTACTTACCCTTGGATAAGTTGATTGAATCCAGTCGTGGAGGAAATTCGTCTGCGGAAGCGGCAGCGGGCAAGGCTGATACGACACCGGCCTCATCAGAAAATAATGACAATAGTGCGGCACAGCGTGCGCGCGACTCTTTGCTAAGCCGTGATCGGGGTGCTCGATGAAAACCAATGTAGCTAATATTTTGATTGGCGCAGTCGTTGCGCTGATCTTGTTGAGTTTAAGTTTGTTCGTGGTGGACCAGCGCCAGAATGCGATCGTGTTCCAGTTGGGAGAAGTTGTAAGTGTGAAAACTTCACCTGGCTTGTATTTCAAAGTTCCATTGATGCAGAACGTGCGATATTTTGATTCACGCATACTGACGCTGGATACCGGTGAGCCTGAGCGTTTCATTACGGCTGAAAAGAAAAACGTGATGGTGGATTCGTTTGTCAAATGGCGCATTGTTGACGTTAAACAGTATTACGTCAGCGTTGGCGGTGATGAAGTGCGCGCTAAAACACGTTTGATGCAGACGGTGAATTCGAGCATGCGTGAAGAGTTTGGTAAGCGCACCATACACGAAGTGGTTTCCGGCGAACGCCAGCAAATCATGACGGTGTTGCGCAACAAGACGGATAGTGATGCGCGTAAGATTGGTGTGCAAGTGTTGGATGTGCGCCTTAAGCGCGTGGACTTTCCACCGGAAATCAGTGATTCCGTCTATCGCCGTATGGATGCCGAGCGTAAGCGTGTAGCGAATGAGTTGCGTGCCTTGGGCGCGGCCGAAGGTGAAAAGATCAAGGCAGATGCCGACAAACAGCGTGAAGTTATTCTGGCAGAAGCTTATCGCGATGCACAGAAAACCAAGGGTGAAGGCGATGCCAAGGCTTCTTCAACCTACGCTGCTGCATTTGGCCGTAATGCCGAGTTTTACTCGTTCTATCGCAGTCTGGAGGCTTACAAGCAAAGCTTCAAGAACAAGAGCGACGTGATGGTGATGGATCCTAGCTCGGCCTTCTTCAAGTACATGAAGAATCCCGGTAAATCAGGCAAGTAGTGCTGGATTACTGGCTGCTCGGTTTTGCGATGATGCTGGTGATTGAAGGATTAATACCTTTTCTGTTCCCAGATATTTGGCTAGAAATGTTTCGTAAACTGATCGCTCTGACAGAGGGGCAACTTCGTTTTATTGGCATCAGCACGACATTGTGCGGTTTGCTGATGTTGTACTGGATTAAATAATGCAAAATTGGTTACTGCCTGAATACATTCAGGATATGCTGCCCGACGAGGCGTGGCGTGTTGAGCAAATGCGGGTGCAGATTCTTGATCTGTTGCGTAAATCAGGTTATCAACTGGTTGCGCCGCCGCTGTTGGAATACGCTGAATCCCTGTTGATAGCCGACAGTGCTGACATGGATCTACGCACTTTTAAACTGGTGGATCAGTTGAGTGGACGCACGCTGGCTTTGCGTGCCGATATCACGCCTCAGGTTGCGCGTATTGATGCGCATCTGTTGAATTCTCAGGGAGTGACGCGTTTGTGCTATGCGGGGAGTGTGCTGCATACACAGCCTGCCGGTCTGAATCGCACCCGTGAATTGTTGCAAATCGGTGCTGAGCTGTACGGTCATAGTGGCCTGGCAAGCGATCTGGAAATTCAGCAGCTAATGTTGCAGTCGCTGGCCATGCTGGGTATAGAGGATGTGCATCTTGACCTGGGGCATGTGGGGGTGTTCCGTGCCCTGGTTAAACAGGCGCAGCTGGACAATAATCTTGAAAATGAGTTGTTTTCTGCACTGCAAGTCAAAGACAGCACGTTGTTGCAGGCTTTGTTGCAACCGCTTGACGAAGACCTGCGCAGAGCTTTTCTGGTGTTGCCTACCTTGTATGGCAATTGCGAAGCGGTGCTGGCGCGAGCACGCAAATTGCTGCCTGAAGATGCGGAAATTAGTGCCGCTTTGGATGATTTGCAGGCAGTTTCGGGTAAATTGCAGCCCTTGGTTGCCAATGTCGGTATTGACCTCGCTGATTTGCGCGGTTATCACTACCACAGCGGCATGGTGTTTGCCGCCTACCATGCGGGCAGCCATGATGCGATTGCATTGGGCGGGCGCTACGACGATCTGGGCAAAAGTTTTGGCCGTGCGCGCGCGGCAACAGGGTTTAGTATGGATTTACGGCAACTATATCGCCTGTTGCCCGTTCAATCCCTGCGACCCGCAATACGCGCACCGTATCTGGATGATGTCGCGCTGACAACTGCGATTGCCGGATTGCGTGAGGCGGGTGAGATTGTTGTGGTGGACTTGCCGGGCAGTGCTGTTAGCCTTTCCGAATTGCAATGCGATCGCGAACTGGTAATGCGTGCAGGTGTATGGCAACTTATTGCCCTGTGATTTTTAAAACAGTTAATTATTGAATCCGAGAGCTTTTTAATGGCTAAGAATGTCGTAGTAATTGGTACACAATGGGGTGACGAAGGCAAGGGTAAAATCGTCGATTGGCTGACGGATCACGCGCAGGGTGTCGTGCGTTTTCAGGGTGGTCACAATGCCGGTCATACTCTGGTAATCAACGGTAAAAAAACGGTTTTGCACCTGATTCCTTCCGGTATTCTGCGCGAACACGTGATGTGCTACATCGGTAACGGTGTGGTGTTATCCCCGCAGGCATTGCTGAAAGAAATGGATGAATTACAGTTGGCCGGTATTGATGTATATGGTCGTCTGAAAGTTTCGGAAGCCTGCCCATTGATTCTTCCTTATCACGAAGCGATTGATAAGGCCCGTGAATTGGCCAAAGGCGATGCCAAAATAGGCACCACCGGGCGTGGCATAGGTCCGGCCTATGAAGACAAGGTGGCGCGCCGTGCAATACGCTTGCAGGATATTTTCTATCGCGAACGCTTTGCCGCCAAACTGGGCGAAGTGCTGGATTATCACAATTTTGTGCTAAAGAATTATTTCAATGCCGCTACGGTAGATTTTCAGAAAACGCTGGACGAGACGCTGGCACTGGCCGAACGCATCAAGCCGCTGGTGATGGATGTACCGCGTGCCTTGTATGAAGCCAATAAGGCCGGGCAAGGGTTGCTGTTTGAAGGCGCGCAAGGCGCATTGCTGGATATCGATCACGGTACCTACCCGTTTGTCACCTCCAGCAACTGCATCGCCGGTGCCGCTTGTGCCGGTGCAGGGGTGGGGCCGCAGATGCTGGACTACGTGCTGGGCATCACCAAGGCTTACACCACGCGTGTCGGTTCCGGCCCGTTTCCGACCGAACTGTATGACGCGGTTGAAAAGTGCGATCCGGTTGGTGAAGGTCTGGCACGACGCGGCCACGAGTTCGGTTCGACTACCGGGCGTGCGCGTCGTTGCGGCTGGTTCGATGCGGCTGCGCTCAAACGCTCTATTCAGATCAACGGCGTATCCGGCCTGTGCATCACCAAGCTGGATGTGATGGACGGCATGGAAAGCGTACGTATCGGCGTTGCATATCGCATCAATGGCGTAGACAGCGATATTTTGCCGGTAGGCGCGGATGACTTACTCGATTGCCAGGTGATATACGAAGAAATGCCGGGTTGGGCTGAAAGCACTGTCGGTGTGCAGCGTTACGAAGAATTACCGCTTGCCGCGCGTAACTACCTGGAGCGTATTGCCCAAGTCTGCGGTGTGCCCGTGGACATGGTGTCAACCGGGCCGGATCGCGAAGAAACCATCGTATTGCGCCATCCATTCGAATAAAATCGTTCTCGTCTGTATCGGCGCAGACGATCTTGCCTGAAAACCGGCCTCGTTAACAGCCAGCCATTAGCTGAGCTGCTAACGAGTTCGCCTCAATTTTATAGTCTGGTTGTATCGCAATATGCAAGAGCTGCCGGGGCGTATAGGCACCGCCAACAGGCTGATACAACTCCACAATTTATAGGGTGGGCCACTATCCGATGGATATGAATGTATTGTCTGAAAAGCTGGGGCTGTCATCGCTGGCTGAACCCTTGTTGATTCAAATTTTGCTGGTAGTCCTGGCTTCCGCCCTGATCAGTATCGTCGCCCAATTCCTGCTCCGTCATGCGGAAAAAATAGTCCGTCTGACCCGACACAATTGGGATGACGCGCTCATTCAGGCTGCAAAACGACCACTCCCTGTCACCATCTGGCTGCTTGGCATGGCCTTCGCTGTCAGCCTCGTGGGCAGAGAGACAGGCGCCGTTATCTTCGATGCGGTGCGTCCCGTCCGCAATGTAGGCGTAGTAATTTGCCTGGGCTGGTTTTTGATTCGCTTCGTTCATCATGCCACCGACAATATCGTCGCGACGCGCAAGGCAAAGGGCGAGGAGGTGGACCTCACTACGATCGATGCACTGTCAAAACTGGCTCGTCTTACGGTGATCATCATCGCGACACTGCTGACGATGCAGGTTCTCGATTTCAGTATCTCGGGCGTATTGGCGGCAGGCGGTATCGGCGGTATCGCCATTGGCTTTGCAGCGAAGGATTTGCTGGCCAACTTTTTTGGCGGGCTTACTGTTTACATGGATCGTCCGTTTAGTGTGGGGGACTGGATACGCTCACCGGACAAGGAAATCGAGGGTACGGTGGAGTACATCAGTTGGCGCCATACACGAATCAGGGCATTTAACAAGAATCCGATCTACGTGCCGAACGCCCTGTTTACCACCATCGTGGTGGAGAACCCATCGCGTATGACCAACCGCCGTATTAAAGAGACTATAGGCATCCGTTACGAAGATATCGGCATGCTCGGTGCTATCGTTACGGACGTGAAGGCCATGTTGCAGAGCCATCCGGAGATAGACGCGACCCAGACTCTGATCGTGAATTTCAACACCTTTGGCCCCTCGTCCCTGGATTTCTTCATCTACACATTTACCAAAACCAGGGAGTGGGCCTGCTACCATGAGGTTAAGCAGGATGTGCTGCTGAAGGTGGCTGGAATCATAGACCGGCACGGTGCCCAGATTGCCTTCCCTACGCACACCGTACATCTCGAAACGGCAGGCCCTGCATAGCCAACTTCGCCCCTGCTGTTTGCCAAATCAAGCTGTGGCATCTCAGGACGTTGCTTATAAATAGCCTCTGAAGTGCCGTTGATGTAGTATCCACGGCACGTCGTGCGTAATTTATATTCTGCTCAACTCGTAGCCCACAATTTGCAGGGAGACTGACCGTGACCGCAGAAAAAGACATGGAAAATGCGAATCGCTCTCGCGATCAAATATTGCACGAACTTGAGGTGCATCAAATTGAACTGGAGATGCAGAACGAGGCATTGCGGGAAGCACAGATTGAACTCGAAGCATCCCGTGACCGCTACATGGATTTTTATGACCACTCGCCTGTGGGATTTGTCACCCTCAACCACGATGGGCTGATCAACGAAATCAATCTCACCGGCGCGGCGCTGCTCTCGGTGGCGCGCAACAAACTCCCCCGCCGCCGCTTCTCCTCTTATATTGCCGCAGAGGATCGTGATCGCTGGTATCAATATTTTCAGAGTTTACTGACTTCCTGCGAAAATTCGACCTGTGAACTGCTGTTTCAGCACGATGACAAGCCGCCTTTTTACGCGCAGCTGGATTGCATGTGTTTGCAACATGCTGGTAAAGATGCTGAAGTGCGTATAGTGCTGACGGATATTACCGAGCGCAAAAAAATGGAGGCATCATGCGCGGAATCACGTCATTTGCTCCAGACCATCATCGATACCGCACCTGTGCGTATTTTCTGGAAAGATAGGACATCACGTTATCTGGGTTGTAATCCTGCCTTTGCTCAGGATGCCGGTGTCAGCACGGCGGCGGATATCATAGGCAAGGATGATGGTCAGCTAAGCTGGAAGGCGCAGGCTGAGCTTTACCGTATGGATGACAGACAGGTCATGGATTCGGGTACGCCCAAGCTGTTGTATGACGAGCCATCAACTACGCCTGAAGGGGAATCAATCTGGCTGCGCACCTCTAAAGTGCCGCTTCGCAACAGTGTTGACGAAATTATAGGCATGCTGGGTGTCTATCAGGATATTACTGAATTGAAACAGGCTGAGTCGATGCTGCGGGTAAACGAGGCAAAATACCGCGCCATTATCGATGCCACGCCCGTTCCCCTTGTCATGAACGATGCCAAGGGGAATATCACCTATCTGAATCAGGCATTCATACACAAGTTTGGTTATACCCTGGACGAGATACCCACTCTGAACGATTGGTGGCCACGTGCTTATCCGGACCCGAAATACCGGCAATGGGTGATTGAAAGCTGGAACAGGCATATGTCAGAAGCCATACGCAGTAATGAAGATTTCATTCCGCTGGAATTGAATATTCGTTGCAAGGATGGCAGGGCGCGCACGGTCATGGTCGGCGCGGCATCTCTGGGGGATGGCTTTGATAACACTCATCTGGTTGTGCTGTACGATATCACCGCACGTAAACAGGCAGAGGCCGATCTGCGCATCGCGGCCGCAACTTTTGAAACGCACGATGCGATTTTAATTACCGATGTCAATTCCAATATTATCCGTGTTAACCGGGCATTTACCGAGATTACCGGTTACAGCGCAGCCGAGGTGCTGGGGAAAAATCCGCGCATCATGCGTTCGGGTCGGCAGCCCAGAGCTTTTTACATTGAGATGTGGCAGCAATTGCTGCACAACGGTGCCTGGGCGGGTGAAATCTGGGATAAGCGCAAGAATGGCGAGGTTTATCCTAAATGGATGTCCGTCACTGCGATTAAGGACGAGCAGCAGCTAACTACTCATTACGTGGCTATCTTCAGTGATATCACTGCACGTAAACGGGCCGAAGAGGAGACGCACAGGCTGGCGTTTTATGATGTGCTGACCCGGTTGCCCAACCGGCGTTTGTTGCTTGATCGCCTGCATTCCGCCTTGACCGCTTCCGCACGGCGCAACGATTATGGGGCGGTCCTGTTTATTGATATGGATAATTTTAAGCTGATTAACGATACGCTCGGGCACGATTATGGTGATTTGCTGCTGATAGAAGTGGGGGCGCGAATCAAATCCTGCGTCCGTGAAATGGATACGGTGGCAAGGTTTGGCGGGGATGAATTCGTTGTGCTTCTTGAGGGAATCAGTAATATGCAGGATCATTCACTGCGTAAAGTTGCGCTACTTGCCGATAAAATACGTGCCGCATTGGCGCTGCCCTACAAACTCAATGAGCACGAGCATCAAAGTTCACCCAGTATTGGTGTGACTCTGTTTCACGGGAACGAAGAAGCACTGGAAATGTTGATTGAACACGCCGATAAGGCGATGTATGAGGCAAAGCATTCCGGGCGGAATGCCGTGCGTTTTTTTGATCCCACCATGCAACGTAACGTGTCCCTGCACGACACACTACAGGATGATATGCATCAGATCCTGGCGCTGCAACAATTGCAGCTGCATTATCAGGTACAGGTGGACAAAAACGCTCGTCCTTTGGGCGCCGAGGCCTTCTTGCGATGGATGCATCCGGAGCACGGTATGCTCCTGGCAGAGCAGTTCATTCCGATTGCCGAGGAAAGCGCGCTGATCATCGATATTGATCGCTGGGTATTGCAAACGGCTTGTCAGCAACTCGCTTTGTGGAGCCGAAACGATAAGACAGTTGATTTGACGTTGACGATAAATATCAGCGCCAAGCAGTTTTCTCAAGCTGATTTTGTGGACAAGATTGCCGAAATGCTGAATTTACATCAGGTGGATCCAAGGTGTCTGAAACTGGAATTATCTGAGAGGCTGGTGCTGACAGATATCAACCGCTCGATAGAAAAAATTTATGCCCTAAAAAATATGGGCGTCCGATTATCAATGGATAATTTCGGTGCGGTGTTTTCATCGCTGTCCTATCTGAAGCAACTTTCCTCGGATCAGCTCAAAATCAGCCAGAAAATTGTTCAGGGTATTTCGCTGGAGGGGAATGATGCGCAACTGGTTGAGACTGTCGCCAATTTGGCGAGATCACTGGACCTGACTATTTTTGCTGAAGGGGTGGAAACGGAAGCGCAGCGGATTTTCCTCAAAGACCAGGATTGCAGCGCGTATCAAGGCTATTTATTTGGAAAACCCGTACCTATTGAGGAATTTGAGGCCTTGCTTGGGAAGCTATAGCTCTGTCTCTGTGTTTCATCCGACAGCGTGATACCGGGTTTAAAAAAGCATGGCTGCCCATTTTAGCTTGCCTGCGCAAATGGGCTGGCGAAATTAGTGGAGTTGTCTGTAGTAAAAAATGTACGGTAGTCCCCCTGAAATACATGCGGTAATTACAACGGTGAAAATAGTACGCTCTCGCGTAGTTTCTTCAACTGGTCACGCAATCCGGTCGCTTTTTCGAATTCCAGATTTTTTGCAGCCTGCAGCATTTCTTTTTCCAGCCTGTTAATTTCCCGTGCTATCTGCTTCTGGCTCATCGCCAGGTATTTGGCTTGTTCCTGAGCCGCTTTCTGGTTGCTGCGCGCATCGTCCATCTCGTACATGCCTTCGATGATGTCCTTGATGCGCTTCTGAACGCCTTGCGGCGTGATGCCGTGCGCGAGATTGTGCGCCACCTGTTTGCTGCGGCGACGTTCGGTTTCATTCATCGCGCGTTTCATCGAATCGGTGATCTTGTCGGCATATAAAATCGCCGTGCCGTGTAAGTGGCGCGCGGCGCGGCCTATGGTCTGAATCAGCGAGCGCTCGGAGCGCAAAAAGCCCTCCTTGTCCGCATCCAGTATCGCGACCAGCGATACTTCCGGTATGTCCAGCCCTTCGCGCAGCAGGTTGATGCCTATCAATACATCAAACATGCCCAGACGCAGATCGCGGATGATCTCGACGCGCTCGACGGTTTCGATGTCTGAATGCAGATAGCGCACCTTGATGCCGTGCTCGGACAGATATTCGGTTAAGTCTTCCGACATGCGCTTGGTCAGCGTGGTGACCAGCACGCGCTCACCCACCTTGATGCGTTGATTGATGGCAGACATCAGATCATCCACCTGATTGATGGCCGGGCGCACTTCGATAACAGGATCAATCAGGCCGGTGGGCCGCACCACTTGTTCGACCACCTGCCCGGCATGTTCGGCCTCATATACGGACGGGGTGGCGGATACAAACACGCTCTGGCGCATGATGCGCTCGAATTCATCGAAACGCAGCGGACGGTTGTCCATCGCGGACGGCAGGCGAAAACCGTAGTTGACCAGATTCTCCTTGCGCGCCCGGTCGCCCTTGTACATCGCACCCACCTGCGGAACCATGACATGACTCTCGTCCAGGAACATCAGCGCATTGGGCGGCAGGTAATCGAGCAGCGTGGGCGGCGGATCGCCGGGATTGCGCCCCGACAGATGGCGCGAATAATTTTCGATGCCCTTGGTGAAGCCGATCTCCACCAGCATTTCCAGATCATGGCGGGTGCGCTGCTCTATGCGTTGCGCCTCCACCAGCTTGTTTTCACGGATGTAGAAGGCGATGCGCTCGGCCAGTTCCAGCTTGATGGTTTAGATCGCCGTCAGCACGGTGCTGCTCGGCGTGACGTAATGGCTGGACGGATAGACGGT
>JAURZN010000136.1 GCA_030653355.1 Gallionella sp.
CTGATTCGAGGGCAGAACGATACGCCCTTCCCAGTTCCAGGCAGTGGCATTGGCGGCTGATTGCCGCATGCGCTGATTGAAGGCTGCGGCATCATCGGGATGCAATCTGCTCAGCCATAATTGCGGCTGCCGTTCCAGTTCTAGTGGGTTGATGCCGAGCAGATCAAGAGAGCCTTCGCTTACATAGGGGAAGTGGATCGCACCATGCCTGTCCAGCCATATCTGACAAGCCATGCCGGGCAGGCTATCCAGAAATGAATAAGGCGTGTTGTCGTGCTTCAGTCCATTCTTGCAGCATAAAATGGCGCTCCACTCATGTTCCTCCAGTGCGGCGGCTAGTGTGCTCGCATCGCTAACGGAGCGATGCACCACGGTGGCTAATTGCGGTGAGAGCTGCGCAATCACCTCGCGATCGCAATCTGCGCTGGGTTCTATGCTTAATACAAAGGTGGTTCCCGACATTGTTAGGCTGGTCATGTGTGATGAGGGTGGGGGACAGCTTACTATAAGGAAGTGCGGCACGGCAACCTGACTGGAGAGTAACCCGTTATAAAACCGCCGGTCATGCCGGGTGGCGAACGGACAGAAAGCCGCCAACAGCTCCACCTCGCCGGCAGATATGGCTGGATTCGGCAATATCTGTGGAAGAAAGCAACCGTGATGCGCCCTCCGTCATGCAATGGGAATAGGCCGAAATTTATAGGTATTTCGGCATATTGTTAGCCAGAATTTATGCGAGTAGCGTCGCACAATCAATGCTGGATGGCTGTCTGTAGCGTGAGCGAATGGAAGTGACCTGTTTTTTCATGGGAGCATGAAATGAATGAGTTTCGGAGCAGTAATTTAAAGCTGAACCATTTGGTTGTGGGTGGTGCGATTCGATTGAAGAACCGGAACGGCGCGCAAGGCGCCGTTTTGCTTGGGCGAAGCAAAAGCGACGAGGCGAATGATGCGGTGTTTGATATGGAAAGTAGGGTGATAGTGATGGACGTAATCAGGCTAACCAAACGGTGGTGGGCGTGGACTATCCTTGCCATAGTGACATTGTGGATTTCATACAAAATTTTTCTGGCGTTATGGTTCTTTGGCACCATTCAATCGCCGCCGGTGAAAGATACGCCCGTCAAAGAAAAAATCCACCTCAGCGATTTTTCACCGGATGGCAACAAACTCTACTTGGATTATTGCGACACAACCCGGCATTGCAACATTGGGCAATTCGACCTGCAAACGCAAGAGGCCAGTCTCTTTGTACCGCAAGACACGCAAGACGCCGTTGCTTCACCCAGTAGTTCAGATGACGGTAAACAACTGGTAGTGGTTATCAAGGAGGCCGCTGGTAATTATGAAACGTCGCAGATTGGCATTCTTGACTTGGCAACCCATACCTTTCGTGCGGTCACCCAAAGCCAAACCTTCAAAGAATGGCCGTCGTTTTCACACGATGGTAAAAAAATTATCTACGCCCAATCCAATCGCAAGAGAACGAGCGGCAAGACACGGTTTTCTGAATGGGACATTTATGAAATGGAATTGGCGACGGGGGTAGAACGTCGCTTGACCAATTTCTGTTTTTTTGTGATAGACCGTCCGCAATACATGGTGGACAACAAGCGGTTTGTGTTTTCGGGGGATCCTACTTGTAACTTTCCCAATCAAGGAAGTGCCGACAGCTACA
>JAURZN010000142.1 GCA_030653355.1 Gallionella sp.
TCGAACGACATCTGGACTTACCTCAGCGGCAAGACCAATCCGGGCAGGCTCGTCACAATCCGCACCATTCCCGGTGTGCCGGTACCAACTGCCACAGACGCTTATGGGTGCGATGTCGCCTATACCTATCTGACCGCGCAAGTTGTCGCAGTCAACACCCAGCAGATGAATACGCTGGGCAGGCGGCTTTATCCGGGACTGCCGACAGCCGCCGCCAATGCGGCCGTTCAGGGGGCGATCCAGACATCGACCAACTACATGCTCGGCATTTCCACAACGGCTCTGAATGCGACCAAACAGGCGGCTATGAGCAATTTCATGATTGATGCGCAGTACATGCTGCCGGCGCAACTCGGTGATGCCGCCTCCGCGTCAGCCAATCTCGGCCAGGCGCAAGCGATACGTTCCACCTCCGAGAGCTACAAGATGATGGCAAAGATGGCAGAAAGCACCATGCCCAAAGTCAAGAATATCGTGGAGATTGTGCAGTATTCGGTTTTTCCGATCATCCTGTTGCTGGTATTGCTGGCGGGCCATAAAGGCGGGTTAGTGTTGAAGGCTTATGTGATGAGCCTCATGTGGGTGCAATTGTGGCCGCCGCTGTATGCAGTCATGCACCTCGTGATGACGATGCACGCCCAGGATCTGGCGGTCATGACTGGCGGGCTTGGTTTATCCATGTCGCAATACAGCCTGGTGAACAATGCCTACATCAGCGATGAAGCCATAGCGGGCATGATTTCGGCGACCGCAATACCCGCCATCGCGGCGGCAATCGTGAAGGGTGGGGACGTGGGCGCACAGGCGATTGCCGGGATGGTCTCGCCCGCGCGCGAATCGGAAAGAATTGCCTCTGGCATGTCCTCTGGGAATTTGCAGATGGGCAACGCATCGCTGGGCAATCAGTCGTTCGATACGACGAGCGGGCTGCAACATAACACCCGGCCCACGATACGGCAAGGTGGATTCGAGAGCAGCACACAGGATGGCGTGAAGCGGTTTACGGGCACGGACGCGAACGGTAATGCGATGCAGATCAATGATGCGTCTGGCGCGGTACATACCCTGCCGGCAAAAATCAACCTCGGCAGCAAAGCATCAGGCGCACTCCAGACCGCCTCCGAAAACTCGGAAAGAACCGCCTTCACCGAATCTGTCGCGGCGCGGGAGGCAATGACTTCGGCGCTCAGCCAAACAGCCTCGTTCGAGAAAGGCCACGGAAAGAGTGCGGCTGCCGGACAACAGGACATGACCAGCTCACAAGCGTCATTCCTTCAGTCTTATAACGAGGCCCAGAAAATCGCCCATAACTACGCATCGGGGCACGGCTTATCCCAAAAGCAAGAGGCCGAGCTGATAGCATCCGCAAGCGCAGAAGCAAGCGGCGGGATAAATGTCTTTGGCAACGGAGCGACTGTAAGCGCGGGGGCGACAGCCAAAGGCAAGAGTAGCTCTGGAACAACGCAAATGCAGAATGTTGCGCACCAGCTCGCCCAGGACAAAGGATTCGCGAATGCCATTACGGCCATGCAGAGCGCAGCTCATCAAGACACATTCACTCAAGGCGAAGACAACACGGCAAAAGCTGCACAGGGGATCAGGAGCAGCTTCGATCAGGCAAAATCCCACGATGAATCAGCCCAGGCCGCCCATGAAAAATCACTCACCTTCAAAGAAGCGGCTTCGCGCACCAAAGAGATGGCTGGCAGTTACGATGCGAACTACACCAATGAATTCGTGGGGTGGATGCAAACACAATCCGATCGCACCGGGCATCGCTATACGGTGGATGATGTCACCGATATGGCACTGCATGATAAGGGCGTGCTGGAGCAATACGCGGATCGTTTCGTGAGTGAGCAGCTTGTGCCCAGGATAGATCAGGCAATCGAAAAGCCGACAAACAATGTGGCCGGGCAATATGAACAAAACAGAGCCGCCGTGCCGGGAACTGAGGCAGTCACCAATTCCCGCAACCGGAACGATGCGCAGGTAATGGGCGCAGCGAGAAGTGCAGGAGTTGACCCCAATACGGCACCCGTCAACCACGTTGCAGGACAGGTTCAGAAAATGACCGGACAGGCTAATGACAGAATCAAAGCGGGGCAGGGTGCAGTTACCGAAGAAGGCAAGCCATTGGAGCAAGATGCAACCAAATTCACCGACCCCGCCCGACAAAACAACATGAGTCTGGCGGCGCAGAATGCAACAGCCACAATCATGCCGGCAGGCACGATGTCACTGCTGAATAAAGCCGGGTTTGTGAGCTTGCACTTGATATGGCACAGAACTGGGATAAACCGATTTTAGCCCGGAGCTATATGGATATTGGGATAGACGCAGATTTGGCATAAAAAATCATTTGGCACAAAAATACGCAAAAAAGAACAACAACCGCGCATATTTGCAAACGATTTGGCACAAAATAATCAGGATTTAATCAGCGTTAGAGAGTGGTGCTGCTACGGGTGACGCTGAAACATTGAAATCCACAAAATGCGCGCCAAGACGTTGCATCAAATTCATCTTCACAACATAGCCAGCATGCCCTTGCGCGCGCGCCAGTTCATTTTGGCATAGCACCACCAGCGCGCCTAATGCAGGCGGCTCGGTACTTTCAAACATTCTGGTACTGGCATCCCATGCAGAAACATCCTGTTCAGTGAAATCACGCTCTCCGCGTCCAACGATGGCCGATTCCAACTGGCGAAAATCCTTTGCCAGATCAGCGTGGCGGCGCGCACGATCGGGAAATCCAAATACCAACGCAATAGATGACACAACAGTAATCGCTAGCGCGATCCACGCCAGCAAATCAGGGTTTGACAGGCTTGCCAAGGCTGCTGAGCCGCCAATCACGCCAGCCGCATTACCTAGCTTGTCGCATACCGTAAAGAACCGCTCACGCTTCTGGTGGTAGAGGGTTGATAGCTCTATCCGCTGTAGTACAGCGTGACGCTTATCCCACAAATAATCTTTATCGTTCATCTTTATCCCGATCAGGCGGTCTGGTTGGCGATGGCGTAATAGGTACACGACAAGAAACGGTCGTCGTATCGGTATCATTCACCCTTTTTCTCAACTCCGCATATTCGTAGCTTTCATTTAGCTGCTTTGGGTTATTTGAGGGAGGTTATGGCTTTTTTTTGTCGTTCATTGTGCGACCTTTTGTCAATTAAATCAAAGCGGAATTACTTCCGCGCCTGCGCTTTTAATAGTTCATCTATAACCCGCTTAGCACCGGCTTCGCCAAGGCCGTGCATGGCCATCAGCTCCTGGATCAAGCTGGTCCATTCGGTTGGTAACGGGAAATCGAATTGCTTACTGATACGCACTGTTGCCTGAGTCGCCTCGCCCAGGCGCTTGAGCAAGGCCTCAAAGGCAGCAGGGGCATCGCCGAAAGATTCCCGTCTTTCACGCTCAATCTGCTGCCGGTCAGCCTCGAACAACGCCTGAGTATGCCGCCTTGATGCAGCGGCCTCTTCCTGGCTGCGGGCGGGTATATGGAAGCCGCCCTTACGGGATTTGCCCTTTTCAAAAAAGTCAGGATTTGCCTCAAGGAACGGCTGGATCAACGCCAACACCTCAGCGGGGGGCTGATATTCGGTCAGGACACCACCCGGACCGCCGCCGCCTTTTACCTCGCGAGATAGCCATTCCTCTCTTTGGGATCGTCCAGTACAGCCGGGCATCGTTGTTGGCAAGCCTGCAACTTGCTGTTTGCCAAGTAGCGCCAACTCTCTTGAAGAAAACCATATTTTGTCTTTCATACTCACCGCCTTAAGTAAGAAATACGTAGTTCAAAAAATTCACGTAAGTACAAAATCATTATCCGTTTGATTTAATTGATAAATTAAAAAATATCCGCAAAAGTGCGAAAAATTAAGTAAGAAACTGTTGACGAGTAATAAACAAAGTAATAAAGTTCATCCATGTCAAATACGAAGCCACAAAAGAACATGCCAAAAAAACCAGACCCGAAAGACTGGACTCGCCACGATGTTTTATATGCCGTGCGCCGTACCGGAACCTGCCTTGCTCAACTCTCCAAGTCGCTCGGATTTCATGAGGGTTCACTGGGTAATGCGCTTTATACCCCTTGCCCAAAATACGAGCGGTTGATTGCCGAGCATCTCGGTTTGCCGGTGCAAACCGTGTGGCCAACCCGTTATCACGCGGATGGCACACCCAAAAGCGGGCGCGGAGAACGCGGACTGGGTCGATACAAGGCTAAGTTTAACGGTTCTAAAGCTGAGCGCAACGTCAAATTAATAGGGAGCAAATAAACATGAAGCCGCGCACCTGCCCAGGCCAGTCCGAGCTGGATTTTTTTGCCGTACCCGCTGCACCGCGCAGCGACAGCGGCGGGCTGGATATCTCGCTGGCGGTGCGCGAAACCCTGACCGATCTGCTGGGCGCCGCCACCTTGCAGGGGCATGACCGCCACGAAATCGCCGCGCGCATCTCGCGGCTTTCCAACCACGAAATCAGCAAGCACATGCTGGACCGATACACCGCGCCCAGCGCCGATGCTTGGCGCTTTCCGCTGGAAGCCTTGCCCGCGATTACGCAGGCCAGCGGCGATTATCGCCTGCTGGAGCTGGTGGCGGAAGCCTGCGGCTGCAAGCTGTATCGCGGCGAAGAGGCGATGCTGGCCGAGATCGGCGCGCTCACCCTGCAGGAGCGCAACGTCAAGGCGCGGCTGGTGGATTTACGCAAGAACGTACCCGATGCCGTGATGGAACGGCTGGTGGGTGAAGTTTTAAAACGACTGGGGAGTAAGTGATGGCACGCAGATCAAAAATAGATTTATTACCCGACAGCGTGCGTCGTGAAATCGATCAACGCCTGTTAGCCAATCAGTTCAGTGATTACGTGGCGATTGCGAATGAATTATTTGCGCAAGGTAATCGCATCAGTAAAAGCGCGCTGCATCGCTATGGCCGTGAGCTGCAACGGCGTGTGCAGCTGGGTCGCGCGCAGGAGCAGCTTGCTGCTGCGGGCATCAGTACGGAACTGGCGGCCGAGCTGACCGGCGATGCCACGCTGGTGGTGGTGATCGATCGGCGCAATGGTCGGGCGCGGCTGATGAATTTGCCGCTGCGCGCCGTTGAGGTGATCGCATTACTCAAGGGGGCAGGGAAATGAACAGCCCTTGGTATTCCGCCGCACAACTGGCGCAGATGAAGCTGGCGGGACTGCCCGGTAGCGAGCCTGGTATGCGTATGCGCGCTCAGTCTGAGAACTGGCTCTCGCGTCAGGTGCCAGGCAAGGGCGGCAAGAACGGCCTGCGCACGGA
This sequence comes from Gallionella sp., assembly GCA_030653355.1. Classification (GTDB taxonomy): domain Bacteria; phylum Pseudomonadota; class Gammaproteobacteria; order Burkholderiales; family Gallionellaceae; genus Gallionella. Next base: position 5,300 of record JAURZN010000142.1, read on the forward strand.
ATATCAGCCGCCCAGGGCGGTGCTGGATGAAATCAAATCAAGACGTATGTCAGAGGTGTTTGAGGCGCAGAAGCAATTGCCTGCCAGCATTGATGCGACAGCCACGCCCTGCCCTGCTGTCAAAAAACATGAAGTTTTCCGCGCCGATGGCGCGATGGTCAAGCGCGGGCTGATCCGCCGCGTTAAAACCGAGGCACAACTTAACGATGTGGACCGCGCGCGGCGCGATGCGTCACTGGTGATCTGTCAGGCGATCGAATCGGCGATGCTGCTGTCGGCGTGCTCGGCACGCCATGCGATGATCGAGCTGGCGGAGCGTGTACTGGAGGGTGTGGCACGCCCTGAGCTGATTGATGCGGTGGCCACTACCTACATCAAGCCGCGCAAGACCGGCCAGACGGTTTCCTCGCTGGTGTCTCGCCTGCAAAAGATGTATGCCGCCTATGGCCAAGGGCGCAGCGAGGGCGATATGGCGCGCTATATGGTGCCGGGGAAAGCCGAAAAACACGGGCAGAATCCGATCCATGTTCATGTTTTTTTGATCTTTTATTGCCGTCCGAATCGTCCCCCCGTCAGTGAAGCCTGGCGCGCCGCACAAGGCTGGTTTGAAACACAAAGCCTGCCTTGCCCGGCGGTGGACACGTTTTATCGTATTGAAAAATCGCTGCCCGTCACGCTCAAATATCGTGGCCGCATGACCGGCGCAGCATGGCGCAGCCTGCTGCCCTATATTTCGCGCGACGTGAGCATGTTTTTTACCAACGACTTATGGGTGGCCGACGGCCACAGCTTCAAGGCAAAGGTACAGCACCCTATCCACGGCCAGCCGTTTACGCCGGAAGTGACGGTGGTGATTGACTGGGTATCGCGGCGCGTAGTGGGCTGGAGCGTTGATCTGGCGGAATCCACCATCGCGGTATCGGCGGCCTTCCGTCATGCCCAGCAGCAGACCCGCTGCCGCCCGCTGATCTACTACTCGGACAACGGCTCAGGCCACACCAGCAAGATGATTGACTGCCCGGTGCACGGCACGCTGGCGCGGCAGGGCATCGCGCATGAAACCGGCATCCCCGGCAACCCGCAGGGACGCGGCGTGATCGAGCGGCTGTGGGATGTGACCATCATCGCGCTGGCACGCACCTATCCGACCTGCACCTGGAAGGGCGCGGACAAGGAAGCGGTGCGCAAGATGCTGGTGGAAATGAATAAGAAAGACGGGCTGGGCAAAGCCGCCCTGCCTTCCTGGCAGCAATTTATTGACGACTGCGAACGGGTGCTGGGTTGGGATGGTGAATATAACCGTGAACACGCGCACCGCTCGCTGGACAAGCGCACCCCGGCACAGGAATACGAACGTCGTCTGGATGAAAACGCCGCTGATTGCGGACCGACAGATGCAGAACTAGACGTGTTGTGGATGCCGGAAGTGCGGCGCGTACCGGATCGCGGCCTGGTGCGGCTGTTCGGCAACGAATACAGCAACACCGCGCTGGTGGACTTGCTGGCCGAAGGCGAAGAGGTGCGCGTGCGCTACGACCTGCACAACGCCGACAAGGTTTGGCTGCTGCGCATGGATGGTCGCTATTTGTGCGAAGCCGAATGGAACGCCCACAAGCGTGCCGCCTTCCCTGTGCCGCGTGTCGAGCAACTGCGCGAAGGTCGCGCAGACGGCAAGATCAAGCGCGGCGAACGCATTATCAACGAGGCGAAGGCAGAGTTGGGCAACACCATCGAGGGTGAAAAATACCTCGAAGACATCACCGACTATATTGATTTGACGCCAAAAATGCCGGTGCGCGAACTAACCGCCGCCGACTTTATGGATGCGCCCGCTGAAAAACAGCCCGAAGCCAGCTATCAGGACACCGTGATGTGGTTGAGCGGAGAAGGGCCAGACCCAAGAGAAAATAAGAATGTGGCCGCCGGTTAACTCGAATTAACCAACGGCCTTTTTGAAGCAGTAGCAACGGAAGTCACTAAAGAGGAGTTTAACAGTGAAACAGCATTTTGTGGAAACAAGCAATCACCGCCAGTTCATGGCCGCCGTGGCGGCGGTAGAAAATCGTGGCAGCCCGGAGGCATGCATCCTGCTGCTGACGGGTGAACCGGGCACGGGTAAAAGCTGCACGGTGGACAACTGGGGCGCATCGGTAGATGCGATTTATCTGGAAGGCGTGCCGGGCATGAGCCTGTCATTTTTGCGTGATTATCTGGCCGACCAGACTGGCGTGATCGGTCGTAAAAAGTTTGACCAATACAAGGGCACGGTGGAGTTTTTCCGCGCCAACCGTCAACCGATCATCCTGGATGAGGCGCAGCACGGCCTGCCCAATAAAGCCGAGTGCATCGAATACCTGCGCCGCATCGCCGAGACGGCCAACACCCTGCTGGTGCTGATCTGCCACACCTCCGAGAAGCATCGTTTCAGCGAGCATCGCCTGGCACACGTCGCCACCCGCGTATCCGCCGCACCAGAGTTGAAGGTTGCCAGCGTGGACGACTGCCTGGCCTACTTGAACGCACTGTGCGAGGTGGGCGTAGATCACAGCGTGGCGCAACTGGTACACGCGCAATCGAGCGGGCGCTACCGCCTGATGAGCAACGCCGGGCGCACACTGGAAGCGATTGCCGGAAAGAAAGCACTGCAACAGGTTACCGCCACCGACATTAAGGGTATTCGCCTGTGTGAAGACGCGATGAAGAGCCTGAAACGGGGTGAAAAATGAGCCATCAAGGCCAAACGGGTGCCCGCCCACAAGGATCTCGGATATCCCCGCGCACCGTCACCATCGGCCTGCGTCAGCGCGCCTGGTGGGTGATGCGTCGCCGTGTGACGTTTACCCTGCCAGAGCTGCTAGCCACGCTGGCCGACGGCACAGAGCGCGATGCGATCAGCAACCTCGGCAAGTATGTACGCGCACTGGAAAAGTCCGGGTTGTTGATGCGCGAAGCGGCACGCAAACCCGGCAGTGCGCTGACCAGTCCGGGGTCGATACGCTACCGCCTGATGGTCGATGTCGGACGCCAGGCACCGGTATGGAGAGCCAAAAACAACACAGTGTACGACCCGAACAAGCAGGTCGAATACGCGTTGAATGCGGAGGCGTGCGATGAATGACGTCTACACCTTCGAACTTTGCAAACAGGTATGTGACGCCAGAAGCATGACCGAGGTTGCATCCACCATCGGCTATTCGCGCACGGCAGTGTCGCTGTATCTGTCCGGCAAATACGGCGCTGGCGTGGACAAGCTGGAAGCTGCGATCCGCAAACATTACGCGGTGCGCTACCCGTGCGAGCACACCGAAATCGAGATCAGCGGAGCAGATTGCCAGCGCCGTGCCACTGCGCCACGCCCTTTCGGCGGACGCGCACGGGGCGCGCACTGGCTGGCTTGCCAAAGCTGCAAATACAACTTATCAGACCGCAACGGAGAACCATCATGAATCCGCAAACAAATGCAGTACGTAAGAGCATCCCGTCTTTTTCAGAGCGTGCCGACGTCGCGCTGACCGCGCAGCAATGCGTGAACTGGTGCAGATCACAAGGGTTGGAGGTCACTGGCGTGCAGCGCGGTGCGCACCGTCATCGCGTGTATATCAAGGGCAGCCCGCTGTGCGACAAGCTGGAAGGCGCGGTGCATCGCTTCGAGCGCGTGGTCAACGTCGAGCGGCGTTACTGGTTCGCCATCCGTTTCAATTGCGAAGTGCGCTGGAATGATGAGGTGAAATCATGAAAACCGCACGGGTCTTCCCACGCTACGAAAATCCTTTGTACCGGCACCGAAGGGGCGGAGCTAATGCTCCGATTGCTGAATGAAAGCCGCCATCCTCAACGCGCTGGCAGGCTCTACTGGGCAGAACCCGGTCAGTCTTGATGTGCTGGCCAGGCTCGGCAAAAAAGCCGACGTGGCCGATGCGATCACTACTTTGCTTGAAGGTCGGCCGCCCGCTATCAACACGGCTCGGGTGATGCGTAGTGGTGTTTGGAACGATCTGTATTGGCTGACTGGCGGGGTCGAGAAATTCAATATGCACAATTACAAAATCAATACTCCCAAGGAAGTCGCACCTACCCCAGCTGAAAAAGTCTGCACCGAAGCTGCACATATGAAGCTGCAACCCAAACTAGATAAGGAAATCATCATGAATGAATCTACCACACCTCTCATTGGCGGCAGTCGGCCAAGCGAGCTGAATAAAACCATTTACGACAAAATACTTGTGCACCCAGGAATCTCTCTGCTGGAGTTGATCAAGCATGCGCTACATAAATTTCCTAATAGCACGGAAAAGAAAGTTCGGAAAACCATCGACAACATGATTCGTGTCACAAAGAAAATCAGATCTGAAGGCGTTAAAAATGATCGAACCTTGCACCTGAACACCAATAAAGCGCCGGTGGCGCCACCACGCTTACCTGCTGCAAAACCGGTTGCATACGGAAAAGTCATTACTGGACCAGAGGCAGAAATGCTGCGAGGCAATCCTCAATTCGCCTCATCGCCAGTTAAAGAACAGGAAGTAAAGACGCCGCCGCAACCAGCTACGCCTGTGGTGGATAACCCGGCACCTGCCGTTCTGACAGCGCGCACAAAATCGCAAACTGTTGCTGATAACGATTTTTCACTGATGCTGTCGGACGATGACAGCCTGTTTATCAATATTGGCGATGAGGTGTTCCGCCTGGATCCGCAGCAGCTTGCGCGATTGGATCGCTTTATGGCGCGCGTTTTCCCGGATGGTGTGCGGGCATTATGAAACTCTCTTGCCCGGGTTGCGGTGCTATCTTTTCGCTGGATGCCTTGCTCGGCAATGAGGGTGCGCGCGAAGCGGTGATGGCGGCGATGCAGCTACCTGCCCCGTTGGGCTGGCACATGATCCGCTACATCGCGCTGTTCCGCCCGGCACAGCGGCAACTGTCGCTGGATCGTGTGGCCAATCTGATCAACGAGCTGCTGCCGATGATTACAGCGGCCAGGATTGAGCGCAATGGCCGTACCTGTTCGGCACCGCAGGATTACTGGCGCATGGCGATGGATGACATGCTGGCTAAGCGCGACACGCTCACCCTGCCACTGAAAAGCCACGGCTATCTGCTGACCATCATCGAAGGCTACGGCCTCAAGGCTGACCAGCGCCGCGAGCAGCAGCACGAAGACAAGCTGGCAGGCCGCACACCGGTGGGCGGCGTGTCGCATCACACGCCATCGCCCGACGTAAAACCAGTCCTGATCGAGGTGAGCCAGCCTCGTTCGGTGATGCCTCAATCGGTCAAGGAAATACTTAAATCAACGAGGGGGGGTTAGTCATGTCGAATAAAAGCTGTGCTCTGGTGCTCACCGTTCTGTCCCGCCATGTCGGTTGTGGCAATGGGATCGGCATGAAAGAGCTTGCCCGTCAGCTCGACCTATTCCCGCGCATCATCCGCACGTATATCAGCGATCTGCGCGAAGACGGTCACGCCATCTGTGGCACGCCCAGGGACGGCTATTACATCGCCGCCACGGCGGATGAGCTGCAAACCACCTGCGACTTCCTGCACAACCGGGCGATGCACAGCCTGACGCTGGAAGCCAAGCTTAAACGTATCCCGCTGGCCGATCTGATCGGGCAGCTACACATACCAACCTAACGCGTGGGCAGATGCCCACCCTACACCCGAAAGGAAACATGATGGCTGCAATAAAAAACCGCATCAAAGCCAAAGCGCAACTGGACGTGCCGCAATCCCGCGACGAAGCCGCGCAATACATCCGCCAGATCGGCGACCTGCAACGCAAGATGCTGCGTGAACAGGCCGAGATGAACGATGCCATTGCCCACCTCACCGAGACCTACCAGCCGCGTCTGGAACTGCTCAAGGGCGACATCGGCACGCGTCAGGAAGGGCTACAAGCTTGGTGCGAAGCCAACCGCGCTGATTTGACCAACAATGGTCGCGTCAAGACCGCCAATCTGGTCACCGGCGAAATCCAGTGGCGTCAGCGTCCGCCCAGCGTGTCGGTGCGTGGCGCAGACAGCGTGATCGAGGCATTGAAGGGCTTTGGCCTGGATCGCTTCGTGCGCACCAAGGAAGAAGTCAACAAAGACGCCATCCTCAACCGGATGCTGTCAAAGGCGTGGCAGGCATCACCGTCGTCACCGGCGTGGAGGATTTTGTGATTACCCCGTTTGAGCAAGAAGCGTAACTATGGAGTGCGCAACCTCGGTTGCGCTGAGCGGAGACGAGTCTCCGCACTCCAAAACGATTTTTAATCACCTCATCTGAGGGAAAAAAAGGAGAAGCACCATGAACCAAAAAGAACTGATCGCAGCTGTAACCGCTAAAACCGATTTGAGCATCGGTCAAACAAAAAGCCTTCTCAAAATATTAGGTGATGTTGTGCAAACTGAAATTCAAAAAGGCGAAGGCGCTGAAGTGACCTTGCCGGGCATCGGAAAAATCAGCGTCAAGCAGAGTCCAGCGCGCATCGGTCGCAATCCGGCCACGGGTGCTGAGATATCAATACCTGCCAGAAACAAGCCGCACTTCAGCGCCGCCAAGGCGTTGAAAGACGCGGCAATGAGCAACTAAAACCCTCGCTTCCAGCCCGTTAAACATAGCGGGCTGCGAGAGACGGTTTAACGACGGAGATGATCATGAAAGAACGCCCGATTTTATTTAACAACCAAATGATGCGCGCCCTGCTCGATGGCAGTAAGGCGCAGACGCGGCGAATTGTTAAGCCACAACCTGACTATTTTGCATGTGGATGGCCTTGTGTATTTGGCAAGTGCTGCTTTGAGCGAAATTGCCTTTCGTCTCATAAGGATAACAAGCATTTAATCGTCCTAAAAAGTCCATTCGGAAAAACCGGCGACCAGCTATGGGTGCGTGAGACATGGGCGCGCCATCCAGACTATTCGAACAATGCTGTCTATCGAGCAGACCCAGAATGTAAATATGACGTAGACAAATGGACGCCATCCATCCACATGCCGCGCTGGGCATCACGCATCCAGCTGGAGATTACCGGCGTGCGTGTCGAGCGGTTGCAGGATATCAGCGAGGCGGATGCGCTATCCGAAGGCGTCAATGTCCATCCAGATCATCACGGAAAGCCGCGCGACAGTATCTATTCTCCTGTGAATGCATACCGCGATTTGTGGGAATCCATCAACGGTCCAGGCTCATGGGACGTTGATCCTTGGGTATGGGTGATCGAGTTCAGGAGAGTGAAATGAGCAACCAATACCCCGCCAAATTCAAGCAAGCCGACATCGTGCGGCGTGAGATCACACTGATCCATGTCGCCAGGCAAAAACTCGGTATGGACGACGACACCTATCGCGCCATGCTGTGGGCGGTGGCGCGGGTGAAGAGTTCGACTGAGCTGGATTTTGCCGGGCGTAAGAAGGTGCTCGACCACATGAAGGCCAGCGGCTTCAAGGTAGTGGTCAAGCGTGCCGGTACGAGCGCCCGCCCTCGCCCCGCCGCCGATAAGGTCGCTCTGGTGGCCAAGATACGCGCACTGTTGATCGCCTGCGGCAACAAGCCGGACGCCTATGCCGACGGCATGAGCCGCCACATGTTCAAGGTAGATCGTTTCGAGTGGTGCACCCCGCAGCAGCTCGGCAAGATCATCGCGGCGCTGTCCTATCAACAGCAACGCTCCGTAATGGAGAACAAACCATGAACCTGATGCTGCGCATCTCCCTCACCCCAACCCTCTCCCACTGCGTGGGCGAGGGGGCAATCGTGAAAGGCCTTTATGAATCTTAGCCCCTTCCTCTACGGCCTGACCGAGATCATCGGCCTGAAAGCCACGCTGCTGCTGGTGGAAGAGCACGGTGGCACACCGCTGTATGTCCCGTCAAAGATGACCGAACAACATCCGTTGGCCACGCTGATCGGTGTTGAAGCCGCACGCAAGCTGGCGCAGGCCTATCCGGGTGAAGTGATCAGTATCGCGCTGAATACCACAGGTGACCACGCCACTCACGCCGCCCAGCGTCGCGCGCGGATCCGCGAACTGGCCGCGCAAGGTTTGAGCCAGAAACAGATCGCCCGCGAACTGCGCACCACCGACAGGACGGTCAGGAAGGTATTGGGCGCGGAGGTGGATGACAGGCAGGTGGGATTGTTTTAAAGTTCGGTAGTTTTTACAGGGAAAGCGTGATGAAAAATCTGATTGTATTAATGTTATTTGCAGCACTCTCAGCAGGCTGTCAGGAGCAAGCTGAAAAGCCAGCCCAAACACCTACGCCAGCTGTATATCAAAGTGGAAAGATAACACCTGAATCTGCTAAATCTCAGGCATCTAAATTGCTAGAAATAATGAGTAAGGTTGAGCATATAGCCTCAATGGATTTGACTGATGCTGCTGTACATATGAAGCATTTTGATGCACCACTGATGAATGAAGTAGGCCGCTGGCCAAACCAATATCTACCAGCCAATGCAGATATCAAACCCTATCAGATTTGTGTTGAAGCAGCTTTAGCGCTAAGTAATATGGATGCGGCTAGGCAAAGAACGCGAGATTCTTCGGCACCAGATGTTGATAAGTGGCGTAATGAATACCATGACAAAAAATCACGCTGTGAAGAATCTCTGAAGTAATCAAGCCCCGCTCTGCGGGGTTTTTCTTTTAAGCGGAACCCGTTCCGCCTTAACCGCCTTCGCGCGCGCGCGTAACCTGTGCGCATGGCTACCCCAATCTCATCACCTGAAAATATCTGCGGTCGCTGCGCTCAATGGACGCGGCTTGATGACGCGCGGCTTCCTGATCACGGCGGCTGTGCGCATCGCCCGGCCGGGCATTACACGCACGGGCGGCAGGTGTGTTTGACCGTCCCCGTAAAGTTCGCGCCAAAAAGGAAACTTTCATGAACCTTAGCCCACACTTCACGCTGGCAGAGATGCTGTTGTCGCAGGACGCGACACGCGCAGGTATAGCCAACATACCACCGCCCGAGGTGGTGACCAATTTAATCCGGCTGGCGACGCTGCTGGAAGGCGTGCGGCTGGTGTTGGGTGGTCATCCGATCAGTATCAGCAGCGGTTATCGCTGCAAGAAACTCAATACCCTGATCGGCGGCAGTCGCACCAGCCAGCACATGCAGGGGCTGGCGGCGGACTTTATCTGTCCGGCCTTTGGTACGCCACGGCAGATATGCGAGCAGCTGCTGGATATGGATTTTAGATTCGATCAGCTGATCTTTGAAGGCGCGTGGGTGCATATTTCGCTGTCCGATATAGATGCGCCGTTGCGTAATCAGATGCAGACGGCGGTGTTTAAACCGGGTCACAAGACTCAATATTTAAGAGGTTTGTTATGAATGCTGTTCTCCCTGTGGTGGCCGCGCCCGTCAAATTATGGTGGCAATCACGCACTCTTATTGTCAACGCCATTACCGCCGCGCTGGTGGCACTGGAGGCGGGAACCGGCCTGTTGCAGCCTTATTTGCCAGTTGATTTTTTTACCGTGATTGCGGTGGCGCTACCTATGGTCAATGCCATTCTGCGGGTGATTACTACGCAGGCGCTGGGGCGGTCATGATCCCGTTGTTCTATCGTGTTTTAGGTGGCCTGGTGATGATGCTGGCCGTGTTCGCTGCGGGTTTATGGGCAGGAAAAGATTATGCGAAAAAGAAATGTGTGGCGGGACAGGTGGCGGCGCAAGGCGCAGCAATTATTGCAACGGCAAAGGAAGATACGCGCCGTGAAACCATCGGCACGCAGCGCGAAACCAGCGGCGAGCGTATCCGCATCGTTTACAAAAACCTCAAGGAGCAGGCTGATGAAATCGTTAAAAACAATCCTGAGTTTAACGATTGCGGCCTTGATGCTGACGGCCTGCGCCTCTGGAACGCCGCCAATAGCGGTAGCGCCGCGCCCGTGCCCGGCGAGCCTGAGTTCACCCTGTATCACACCGCCACCGGCCAAGTCGGGGAAGCTGACAGACTTGTTGCAGAACCACATCGAGGCGATGGAATGGTACAGCCAGTGCCGGGACAAGCAGGCCAAGTTGGCGGGGTGCGTAAATAAATGACAACCGCAAGGGCAGTCCCACGCAGGGGCGGAGCTAAAGCTCCGATTGCTGAATGACCGATCAACTTGACCAGGCGCAAGCCTTTGAAGAACTCCGCCGTGCCGATGCGCTGCGCGATCAGGCGCTCAAACCTGCCATGCCTGCGCTGGGCTTTTGCTACAACTGCGACGAGGTGGTGTTCGAGGGGTGCTTTTGCGATACCGATTGCCGGGATGATTACGAAAAACGCGAAAGGCAATTATGCAGCTCCAGATAGAAATGTGGCAGCTAATTACCGGATTGATATCGGTGGTGGCGGCTTATGCACTAGTTGTATGGGCATTCGGGACGATTTTGGTTAAGCAATTCAAAACGCAACTGGATCAACGTTTTGAAGCTATACAAACTGACAATACTGCGCGTGCCAGAGATGAAGCGAAGATGGCAGAACAACTGCGTGAATTTGAAAAGGAGTTTTTGATATTTCAACGCGACATGCCGATCCAGTACGTACGGCGCGAAGATTACATACGCGGTCAGACGGTGATCGAATCCAAGCTGGATGCGGTCTATAGCAAGTTGGAACTGGTGCAAATACAGGGGGCAAAACGTGATTGATCATGAAAAGATTCGCCGCGAGAAAATACGCTGGGACATGCTGGTGACGCTGGATTATGCCCGACCTATAGGAGCTTATGAAGAGCTGGTGTTGACCACGATTCAGGGGGTGTTCCAGGATGCTACGGCGCTGGAAGTTCGCCGCACGCTAGACTATCTGGCCGACCGCGAACTGGTCAAGCTGGTGAAAGAGCCTAGCGGTCGTTGGTTTGCCGATCTGACCCGCCACGGTATAGACGTGGTCGAGTACACGATAGATGTAGACCCGGGTATCGCGCGCCCAACCAAATACTGGGTGGGCTGAGATGGCACCGCGCAGCAAGATCGTTCGCCTGCCAAAAGAGGTCAAAGCATGGCTGGATAAAGCGCTGGTTGAGGGTGACTTTTCCGGCTATGAGCTTTTATCTGAAGACCTGAAGGCGCGCGGCTTTGATCTATCAAAGAGCGCCATCCATCGCTACGGTCAGGAATTTGAGGCACGGCTGTCCGCGCTGAAGATGGCAACACAGCAGGCAAAAGCAATCTCAGACTCGGTACCTGACGATGAAGGCGCGATGAACGATGCGCTGATCCGGCTGGTGCAGCAGAAAGCATTCGACATGCTGCTCAAGATGGAAGAAGGCGCGTCCATGAAGGAAGTCAGCCTGATGGTGGCGCGGTTAAGCAATGCTACGGTCAAGCAGAAACAATGGCAGGCCGAGGTACGCGAAAAAGCAAGCTCAGCTGCTGAAGAGGTTGAAAAGATCGCCAAGAAAGGCGGCTTGTCGCCTGCTGCTGTAAATGAGATCAGGAGCAGAATCCTTGGCATCCAGAACTGAGCGTAAGGGTGGCGGCGTAGCCGCCGGGAACCCACCGGCCTACCCCTTGCGGGTGAAATCCATCCCGGTCAGTCTCCCGGGCGATGCCGCGCGCAAAGATGCGCCACCGGCTGTGTTATTGCCCTATCAGATCCGCTGGATCGAAGATGACAGCCCGTTAAAAATAGCTGAAAAATCACGCCGGGTCGGTTGGACATGGGGCGAGGCTGCTGATGATGTACTGATTGCAGCACGCGAAGAATATAACTCGAACGTGTTTTACATCGGCCCTACGCAAGACATGGCACTGGAGTTTATCGAAGCCTGTGCGATGTGGGCGCGTGCCTATGACTATGCCGCCTCTGAGATCGAAGAGGGTATCTTTGTCGATGGCGATAATGAGATCAAGACTTACAAGATCGATTTTCCTGCAACTGGCAGGCGTATCGTCGCGCTCAGCTCGCGCCCAACCAATCTGCGCGGTAAGCAAGGTGTCATCGTCATCGATGAGGCTGCCTTCCACAATGATCTGGATGCGCTGCTCAAGGCCGCGATGGCGATGCTGCTGTGGGGCGACAAGGTACGCATCATCTCGACGCATGACGGTCAGGACAATGCCTTCAATGAACTCATCCAGGAAGTGCGTGCCGGTAAGCGCAAAGGTGTCGTACATCGCATCACTTTCCGTGAGGCTGTCGAGCAAGGGCTATATCTCAGGGTCTGCCTGCGCCGTGGTATCGCTTGGACTGCCGAAGGTGAGGCTGCATGGGTAGCTGATGCCTATGCCTTCTATGGTGATGATGCAGCCGAAGAGCTGGATGTTGTTCCCTCGCAATCGGGAGGTGCGTATCTGACGATGGGGCTGATCGAGGCGAGGATGAATCCGGACACGCCGCTGGTGCGCGGCAAATGGAAATCAGAGTTTGCTTACCTGCCGGACTGGGAGCGTCAGGCTGAAGTGGCCGAATGGTGTGAAGAGCATCTGAAACCGATACTGGATGGCCTGAATAAAGATATGGCGCATGGCCTCGGTGAAGACTTCGCGCGCCTGGGCGACTTGACGGTGCTGGACATCATGGAAGAAGGCCGTGACCTGATCACCCGCGTGCGTGGCCAGATTGAACTGTCCAACTGCCCGTTCACCCAGCAGGAGCAGATCGTGTTCTACATCCTCAGCCGCCTGCCACGTTTTCGCTCGGCAGCATTCGATGCGCGCGGTAACGGCCAGTATCTGGCAGAACGTGCCGCACAGAAGTTTGGCCAGGCACGTATCGAGCAGGTGATGTTGAGCAATGCCTTCTATCTTGAAAATATGCCGCGCTTCAAGGCGGCACTGCAAGACGGCACGCTGGATGACATCCCAAAAGACAACCAGGTGCGTGACGACCTGCGCGCGCTGCAGCTTATCGACGGCATCCCGAAACTGGGTAAATCAAAGACACAGACCGGCGAAGGTGAAAAGCTGCAACGCCACGGCGACTCGGCGATCAGCTTGTTCCTCGGGCACTACGCGATGAAGCGCGAGGTCGCACCTATCGAATACCAGGGCGTCCCCAAGCGCACCGATGAAAATTACAGCGGGAGAAGAGCATGGTAGCAACCTCGACGATACTGGATGCCTCGGGCAATCCGATCAAGCGCAGCGAACTGGCTGAGCCGCAGACCTCCAGGCTGATGCAACTGCACCGCGAATTCTCCGGGCATCCGTCACGGGGTTTAACGCCCGCACGGCTGGCGAAGATACTGGAGGCCGCCGAGCAGGGAGACATACGCGCGCAGCATGATCTATTCCTGGACATGGAAGAGAAGGATGCGCATATCTTTGCCGAGATGGGCAAGCGCAAGCGCGCGTTGCTTACTGTGGATTGGGACATCGTGCCGCCGCGCGGTGCCAGTGCTGCCGAGCGCAAGCTGGCAGGCTATGCCAAGGAATTGATCCAGGACGTGCCGAACTTTGAGGATGTGATCCTCGATGCGCTGGACGGCGTCGGCCACGGCTTTTCGTGTCAGGAGATCGAGTGGGAAATGCTGGGCGGCGAGTGGTTGCCTGGGGAAATACACCATCGCCCGCAAAGCTGGTTTCAGACTGACCGCGAGACGCGCAGCGAGATCCGCCTGCGCGACATGTCGCTGGATGGTCAGGCGTTGCAGCCGTTCGGCTGGATTAGCCATGTACATAAGGCGAAGAGCGGCTATGTCGCCCGTTCTGGCTTGCACCGCGTGTTGGCGTGGCCGTATCTGTTCAAGAATTATTCCGTCGGCGATCTGGCCGAGTTTCTGGAGATATACGGCTTGCCGCTGCGCCTTGGAACCTATCAGGCAGGCGCGTCCGACGACGAAAAGGCCACGCTGCTGCGCGCTGTGATGAGTATCGGCCACGATGCCGCCGGTATCGTGCCTGAGGGCATGCTGATTGATTTTAAAGAGGCGGCAAAAGGCAGCGAAGGCCCGTTCATGGCGATGATGGACTGGGCGGAGAAGAGTATCAGCAAGGCCGTGCTGGGTGGTACGCTCACCAGCCAGGCGGACGGCAAGAGCAGCACCAATGCGCTGGGCAATGTGCACAACGAGGTGCGCCATGATTTGATGATGTCGGATGCGATCCAGCTGGCCGGGACTTTGACCCGAGATCTGGTCTATCCACTGCTGGCACTGAACAAGGGGGGCGTAGATGATAGACGCCGTCAGCCGCGCTTCCAGTTTGTGTTCGACGACAGCGAGGACCTTGCTGTACTGGCTGACGCGCTGCCCAAGCTGGTCGGCGTCGGCATGCGCATCCCGTCTGAATGGGCGCATCAGCGCGCGGGGATACCGCTGGCCGAGGAGGGGGAAAGCGTATTGTCGCCACCTGCGGCGATGACGCAAAGCGCCCTGAAAATGGCTGCGCTGACGGCGGGTGTGGCGAAAGATTTATTCCCCGACCAAACCGCACTGGATGCTGCCATCGAAGGCATAGCACCCGAGCAGCTGGACGCGCAAGCCCGCGCCTCGCTCAAGCCGGTGCTTGAACTAATCGCGGCCTCTGCCGACTATGCCGAGGTATTCAATGCACTGGCCGAGACCTTCCCGGCGATGGATACCGCGCAACTCGAACAGGCGCTGGCACGGGCGATGTTCGTGGCAGATGTTTGGGGTCGCTTGAGCGTGGAAAACAATGCCTGATCCTGTCGATCTGTCAGCCGTCTTTGGCCTGCCACCCGAGCAGGCCATCGAATATTTCAAGGCCAAGGGCTATGCCATCACCTGGGATTGGCGCGAGCTGTGGCAAGAGGCACATGCCAATGCCTTCACAGTGGCCAAGGTGATGAATACCGACATCCTCAACGATATTCGCGGTGCGCTGGATGACGCGTTAAACGATGGCACCACCCTGCGTGATTTCCAGAAAAGTTTAACGCCTGTCCTGCAAGCCAAAGGTTGGTGGGGTAAGACCGAACACGTCAATACGCTGACTGGTGAAGTCAGCACCGCACAGCTGGGCAGCCCGCGCCGTCTCAAGACCATCTACCAGACCAACCTGCAAACCGCCTACATGGCCGGGCGCTATAAACGCATGATGGAAAATGTCGGCACGCATCCCTACTGGCAGTACGTCGCAGTGATGGATGGACGCACCCGCCCGACGCACCGCGCGATGAATGGCCGGGTGTTTCGCTATGATGACCCTGCGTGGGGCGCACTCTATCCGCCCAACGGATTTAACTGCCGCTGCCGTGTGAGTGCGATCAGCGAATTCGAGGCACAGCGCGATGATATCCACGTTGAATCGTCCGATGAGCGACTGATAGATCACAATATCACCCTAAAGGATGGCAGCACGGTGCCGGGTAAGGCGTTGCGCATCAAGGTGGATGGGCAAGATAAGTTGTTCGCGCCGGATGCGGGGTGGAGTTATAACCCGGGTCGTGCCGCATTCGGCACCGATATCGAGGTGATGCGCAAGATCAGTGCGGTGAAAGATCGTGCTGTCCGCGTGCAGGCCGTGCAGGCAATCAATAATTCAGAATTACGTCACCAGGTGTTTGCCAGCTGGGTCAGCACGGCATTGACCAAACGCGCACCAGGTCATGAAGCGCAGGTGGTAGGTTTTGTATCTGAGGAAATTGCCGACTTTGCGAAGGGTCATAATGGCGGTGTGGATGCGGCGCGTGTACTGGCGCTTCCGGAGAAAAGATTACTGCATGCAGATAGCTTCAAACATAAGGACGGGAATATTGCGCTCACACCAACTGAGTATCAGTCGCTTCCTGCCATCGTCGCCAAGCCGAATGCTGTTTATTGGGATACACAAGAGCGAGATATTGTTTACACCTATCCTGCGGAGGATGGCCGGGTTATTTATGTTCCCGCCAGGCTTGATTTCAGCGTAAAGAAACTCGGCAAAATGGATGTTCTGGTGAATGCCTACAAGGTAGAAGCGAAGCGCTTTAATTCAGATCGCTACATCAAGATGGGCGCTCCATGATGGGTGACCGGCTGTTCACCATCACCTGCTGGGCAGGTACTCTTCCGCTGGCTCGCCGTCTAATTTCCAGCTTTCATCATGGGCGTGCAAGCATTATAGGGGGTTGCGGTGTTTGAAATCAAGATAGACGATAAAGCGGTGATGTCCATGCTTGACCGGATGGCCGCTACCGCGCACAACATGTCTCCGGTGATGAGCATGATCGCGCAGGAGCTGGAGCGGCAGACCGAGAAGAACTTTGCCTCCGAAGGCCGTCCGAAGTGGCTAGGGTTAAAGCCCTCTACGATTGCGATGCGTACCAAGCGCGGCACATGGCCTGGCATGATGTTGCAAGTCAGCGCCGGTGGGTTGTCATCCTCTATCGGCTCCAGTCATGATGCGATGAGCGCTACGGTCGGCAGTAATAAAAAATATGCGGCTATGCAGCAGCTAGGTGGGGTAACCAGTCCGCGCAGCATGATTCCCAATAAAGTTATCGCCGCCCGTCCCTTCCTGCCGATTGATGCGCAGGGCAACCTGCAAGCCGAGGCGTCGGAAAACATCCTCGGCCTGGTCGGCGACTACCTGCGTCGTGTCGCTGGATAACAAGATCGCAAGGGTCTTCGCCTAAAAACATAGTCGCGCTACGCGCTCGTTGTTTTGAGCGAAACCCGCTCAGAAGCGATTTAAGCGGTTTTGCTCATACTGGTGCGGCGATGGTATGAAAAATAATAATCAATGGTTTTTAACGGGGAGTTAACGGGGTCTATGGCTACTCTAAGCTATGAATCGGAGTTACAATTCGCACATGAGCACATTACGAATCACCTATGACGGTCCAGCACTCACTTCACATGAAATGGAGGTGAGGCAGCTTGCGCCAGCGCTACATGCGATCGGTGACTTGCTTGAACACGCGAATCGCGTGTTGAGTGGTGCAGACTCAAAAGTGTCTGTTAGCGTCAAGGGTTCATTCAAAACAGGAAGCTTTGGTATTGATCTGGTATTGCTGCAAGGTTGGGTGCGTGGCGTAGTGGATATGTTTAATACCCGTGAGGCTGTTGCTATATTAGGCTTGTTATCGATGCTCGGTCTTTCCGGAAAAGATGCCAAGAATGGTCTGATTGGCGTAATCAAATGGCTGCGCGGTCGCACCTTAACTCAGGTAGTCAAGTCAGATAGTCGTGCAACGCTCTATGTGGATGACGATGCGCTTGAAATAGAGCTGCAAGTATTGCAGCTGCTGATGGATATTGAAACGCGCCGCGCACTGGATGGTGTAATACGTGAGCCACTCGCACGTGATGGCGTAGATGTGTTTGCCAGCGGCACTGACAGCGCTATCGAGGTGACTGTCACGCACACTGAGTCATTTTGGTTTGCTGCCCCGGAAGCTGCTGAACAAACTATTTCTGAAACCGAGTCTGAAGAACGTCTGCAATTAGTCGCAGTCGTCTTTAAGGATGATAATAAATGGCGGTTTTCGGATGGGGCATCAGCTTTTTATGCAGCCATTCTGGATGATGTCTTTCTGAGTCGGGTTGATAAAGATGAAGAGCGTTTTGGTAAGAATGATATTTTTCGTGTCTTGATTAAGCGCAGGCATTATCTAGATGCTGGTGGTGTATTACGCCAAGAAGTCAGCATACTGGAAGTGATTGAGCATACTCCAGCTGCTCGCCAGATTCGCTTGCCGCTTTTATGAGTTTGGTTTAGTGTAAAAAAGCACCTCAAATAGCTGCTGCACCACCGGAACCTGTTCCGCCTTAACGCCCCTCCCCCCGGTTGCCACAATGGCAACCATGAAAACGACCTCACCCTCTCAGAAGCAGGACAGAGTTTCGGCGCAAGCCAAATCAAAACCCAAAAAGCCTGCTCTCGGTTTCGGCATCGCCGCCTGTTCGGTGGTGATGAATGACGACGGCGAAATCCAGCTCACCCCGGCGGGCGCTTTTCGCGGCATTGACGGTCGCCCGAAAGATGCGAAAAACTGGGTAATGGATGCCCGGGCTGCAGCCGAGGTAATCGCCTTTTGCTCGGCGCGCGAAAATGATTTCGTGATTGATTACGAGCATCAAACCCTGTTGACTGAGAAAAATGGTCAGCCAGCCCCTGCGGCAGGCTGGTTCTCAGGCGCGGCATTGCGCTGGTCTGAAGGCGAAGGATTGTTCGCCAAGGTGCGCTGGACAGCTAACGCACAAGCCTTCATTGACGGCGAAGAATACAAATACATTTCCCCCGTGATTCTGTACGAAGCCGGTACAGGTCGCGTTCGCGGCATCCATTCAGCCGCACTCACCAATTACGCCTGTATCGACGGCATGGACGATGTGCTGAGCCGTGCCGCTGCCAGTTATTCCCTTAACCCAGAAACAACAACACAGGAGAGTCTCACTATGGACATGGAAGAATTGTTGGAGCGTCTGCGCTATTTGCTCAATTTGCCTACTTTAACCACCCCCGAGCAGGTCGCCATCGAGCTGCAAAAGGCGGTTGATCTGATCAAGACCAGTGAGCCAGTGGCTACAGCTGCCGCAAGCTTCAGTATCACAGGGCTACTGGCTGACAAAGACGTACAGATTGCTGCGCTCAAGGGTGCGGTGCCTGATCCTGCCAAGTATGTTCCGGTAGATGCGATGCAGGCATTGCAAACCGAACTGGCCGCACTGCGTGGCGAGAAGGTTACTCGCGACGTGGATGCCGTGGTGGTTACCGCCTTATCCGCTGGCAAGCTGCTGCCACCTCAGGAGAAGTGGGCGCGTGATCTGGGTAGTAAAGACCTCGATGCGCTGAATCAATATCTGGATACCGCCACGCAGGTCGCTGCGTTGACCGGCATGCAGACTGGCGGCAAAGCACCGGAAGGCGCTGCGCCTGGTGCGCTGGATGATGCCGAGCTGGCGATGTGCCGCAGCATGGGCGTGTCACCGGAAGATTTTCAGAAAACCAAGGCTTTGCAAGCGGTTTAACCCACTACATACCACTTAGGAGATAGACATGGCTGCACTTACGGCTGATCGCAATACCCATTTTAAAAACCCGCTGCTGATTTCTGTTCCGCTTGCAGCGAACGTCAAGATCTTTGCCGGTTCACTGGTTGCGGCCAACGCAGCAGGCTTGGCTACGCCGGGTGCTGCTGCTACCACCCTGACCTATCTGGGTCGCGCCGAAGAGCAAATCGATAATACCGGCGGTGCGGCCAGTGCCAAATCTGTGATGGTGCGCCGTGGTGAGGCATTCAAGTTTGCCAACCTCGCCGCTGATCCTGTTGTCCAGGCAAGTCTGGGCAAGGCTTGCTACATCGCAGACGATCAGACAGTCGCGCTGACCAATGGCGGGGCAACCCGTTCGGCAGCAGGCATCGTGCTGGGCGTGGAAGCAGACGGCGTCTGGGTACTGTAAGCGCCACACAATCAATTCAATAATCAGGAGATACACACATGAAATCTTTTAAATCTTTGGCATGGTTGGCTGGCTTAGTCGCACTGGCTTTTGCTTCGCTGGCATTCGGCGCACCTGTTCACACTGACCTGTTCGCTGATGGCGGCATCGGCTTTGCGATGGGCGGCATGCTCATCAATAAACAAAACCTGTCCAATGTCTTCATCAGCCTGAAGACCACCTTCAACAACGCCTTCGACGCTGCCCCTAGTGTTTGGGAAAGAATCGCGATGAAGATCACCTCGACCACCACGCAGAACGACTATGCCTGGTTGTCAAAATTCCCCAAGATGCGTGCCTGGGTGGGTGATAAGAACGTCAAGTCGCTGGAAGCCTTCAAGTACAGTATCCCCAACCGCGACTTCGAGGCGACGGTCGAGGTTGATCGTAACGACATCGAGGATGATCAGCTCGGCATCTACGCACCTCAGGCGCAGATGGCAGGCTTCTCAGCCAAGCAGTTGCCGGATGAGATCGTCATGGAATTGGTTAATGCCAGCTTTGCCTCGCTGTGTTTCGATGGTCAGTTCTTCATCGATACCGATCACCCCGTCAGTGGTGTTTCAGTATCGAACAAGGGCACCAAAGTGTTGAGCGCCGCATCCAGTGCTGCGGCCGAGGCCAGCTTCGGCGCCGCGCGTCTGGCGATGCGCAAGTTCAAAGATGACGAAGGTCGCCCGCTGAACATCACGCCGAATGTGTTGCTGGTACCGCCTGCGCTGGAAACGACCGCTCTCAAGCTGCGCAATAGCGAGTTCCTTGCCGTGAACGATACCAACCCCTATCGCGGCACGTTCGAGGTGGTGGTGGATGCGCGCCTGACTTCGGATACCGCCTGGTTCCTGCTGGATATGTCACAGCCGGTCAAGCCGTTCATCTACCAGGAGCGCAAGGCGCCGGTATTCGTCGAGCAGACCGACCCGCAAGCGGACGATGTTTTCAGCCGCAAGAAGTTCAAGTTCGGCGCGGAAGCGCGTGCTGCGGGTGGCTACGGCTTCTGGCAGTTGGCTTTCGGCTCTGACGGCACCGTTGCATAAGAATACCCCCCGAGAGTAGTACGCTAACCCCCGCGCCGCCCATCTGCGGCGGGGGTAACAAATTGATTAGGAGATAGACATGGCCGAAGCCAAAGTAAAAAAAGTAAAAGCACTCAGTATCGTATCCAGTCGCGAAGGTTTTCGTCGCGCAGGTCGTGCATTTGGTCGCGAGGCAACGGTGATCCCGGTATCCGAGCTGAGCCGGGATGAGATCAAGCTGCTCAAGAATGAAGCCATGCTGGTCGTCAGCGAAGTGGAAACCGATGCCCCCGCCGATGCGCAAGACTCCGGTGCCGGAAAGGCAGCTGAGTAATGTCTTACGCCACCCAGGCCAATATGATCGCACGCTTCGGCGAGGACGAAGTGCTGGCGCTGACAGACCGTGCCAGATCAGGTGTGATTGATGGATTGGTGTTGACTGACGCGTTGGCTGAGGCCGACGCCGAGATTGATCCGTACCTTGCTCCGCGACATGTCTTGCCGCTGGCCAGTACGCCCCGGATACTCAGCGGTTTTGCCTGTGATATCGCACGCTACCGTTTATGTGGCGCGGGTGTCTCTGAGACTGATGAGGTGCGTAATCGCTACAAGGATGCAATTAAGTTTCTGGAAAAGATCGCCAGGGGCGAAATCGGGTTAGGTATGGATGCAGCTAACCATGTTGCTCAACCAACCAATACGGTGCAATTCGCAACACCGACAGGCCGCGTGTTTGATCGCGCAGCACGAGGCTAGACATGATCGCCACGATCGAAGACGCCATCATCGCTCGCATCCAGGCTGCCAATGCTGCTACACCAGGCTTGGGCTACACGCTGGCAGAAGTCGCCAGTTATGGCGGTGAGCTGGATGATGAACTTGGTAAGGTGGTGCGTAAGTTTCCCGCTGTCTGGGTGACGTTCGGCGGCACGGGCAAGCCCAAGCCGCTCGGTACATCGCGCAGCAAGTGGCTGACGCCTGCCACTTTTGTGGTGATGGTCGGTGCGCGTAATGTGCGCGGCGAGCGTTCGACGCGGCATGGCCTGACGGTAGGCGGTGTGGTCAAAGAGGTGGGCGCATATCAGATGCTGGAGGATATCGGTCTGTTGCTGATCAATAACGATCTGGGGTTGGCGGGCGTAGGACACTTTAAGCCGGGAGCGACACGTACTTTATATAACACCAAACTCAACAATCAGGCGGTAGCCGTATTCGCCCGGGAGTGGCACACCGAGTTTGTCGAGACCGAACCGCGTGTGCCGATCGACCCGACCGATCCGATGTGGCTCAAGCTGGGTATCAATTACTACCTGAAGCCGGGCGACGATGTCGCAGATGCTGCAGATTTGACAACTTTACGATAAGGATCCGCCATGAACCTCATAGCCGCAACAGGATTAAAAGTGCCGATGGAAGGCAAGCCGCACGATTACATCACCGATGCAAAGGCGGTGGTCGTACCTGATAGCGCTTATTACCAGCGACGCATCACCGATGGCGATCTGATCGAGGTCAAAGCAACCGTTAAAACTACCACTGCCGCAAGGGCAGTCCCACAAAACTAACGGAGCTAGCGCTCCTGTTTCTGAATGAAGGGAATCACATAATGCCTAGCGCAAATATCGCTTTTGACAACATTCCGGCCAGTATCCGCAAGCCGGGCAAGTATTTTGAATTCAACACCAAGCTGGCCGTGCGCACCTTGCCGGGCAACATGCAAAAGACCCTGATCGTCGGTCAGCGTCTGGCAGCGGGTACGGTGCTGGCCAATGTTGCTGTGGATGTATTCTCAGATGCCGATGCCGCGACGTTCTTCGGGCGTGGCTCAGTAGCTCACCTGATGGCGCGTTCGGCGTTGCAGGCCAACAACTATCTGGCACTGACCATGATCGCGCTGGATGACGCTGCTGCCTCCGTAGCCGCAACGGGTACGGTGACAATAAGCGGCAATGCCTCTGCCGGTGGCGTAGTCACGCTAAACGTAGGCGATCAGTCGATCGTCGTGGCCGTCACGGCAGCCGATACGCCGACCATCATCGCCGCCGCGCTGGTAGCGCAGATCGCCAAGCAGCCTGATCTGCCGGTGACCGCTGCTGCTGTAGCGGGTGTGATTACGCTGACCGCCAAGAACAATGGCACGCTGGGCAATGGCCTTAAGGTTAGCGCCGTCGCTGCGGCTGCGGGTGTGACGGTTGCGGTGGTGGCGATGGCTGCCGGTGCTACAGATCCTGATATCGCTACTGTGCTGGCCACGGTGTTCGCCGCAGGCCACAACATCATCATCAGTGCCTGGAACGATCAGACCAGTCTGACTGCTTTGCGTACCCATCTGGATGCGGTCTCCGGTCCACTAGAGCAGCGCGGTGCGATCGGCATCTTTGGTCATACCGGCACACTGGCGGCGAGTACCACGCTGGCTGCCAATATCAACAGCGGACGCATCAGTGGTTTGTTGGTGCCGAACGGCTTTGAGGCTAGCTTTGAAGTGGCGGCGGCTTATGGTGCGGTAGTGGCCAGTGAAGAGGATCCGGCGCGGCCGCTCAATACCTTGCCGCTGATCGGCATTTTGGCGAACCCGCTGGCGAACCGTCTGGGGCGTGTCGAGCAGGAGAACGCGCTGTACAACGGCATTACCCCATCTGAGGTAGGCCCGGGCGAGAAGGTGCAGATCGTGCGCGCCATCACCACTTATATGCTTGATGCGCAGGGTGTTCCGGACATCTCGATGCTGGACCTGACGACCATCCGCACCCTGGACTATGTGCGTAAAGCCTGCCGCGAGCGTATCGCGCTGCGCTTCCCGCGTGAAAAGCTCTCGGCGCGTACACCCGACAAGGTGCGTTCCGAGCTGCTGGACGTGCTCTACAAGCTCGAAGAGCTGGAGATCGTGCAGAACGTGGATCTGTGGAAGGGTCAGCTGATCGTTGAACGTGACCTGCAAGACCCGAACCGTCTGGATGCGAAGATCCCGACCAACGTGGTCAACGGCCTGCATGTGTTTGCCGGGCGCATCGATCTGTATCTGTAACCTTTCACCATAAACCTCTCCTGACTGCGGGAGAGGGAATAAATACAGGAGAATTATCATGGCTTTAAAAGAGTATCTCGGTGCGATTGTGCTGGAAGTAAACACAGTTGAGGTGGAAGTAGAAAGCCTTGACGTGACCAAGAAAACAGGCCGCAAGCTGGTCAAGACCATGAATAGAACAGGTCGAGCAGCAGGTTTCTCCAAGGGTGTCGAGGAAATCGACCTCAAGGTATCGGTAGTCATTCCCGTGACTGGTGATATTGACTGGGCAGCCATTGAGGGTGCGAAGCTGACGATATTCCCTACCGTTGCGGGCGGTAAGCGAACCAGCTATCTGGATTGCTTTACCCTAGACGTGGGCGAAAAATACAGCACTGACAACGAAGCCAAGCGTGATTTGAGCATGGCTTGCCTGCGCGAGGTGGTGGAATGATCACGGCTGATGGCGTCCTGCCGATCGGGCTGGAGTTTGCTGGGAAAAGGCATTCCCGCTTCAAGATTCGCCCCGCAAAAGTACGCGATACGCTTGATGCGATTGCCGAGGTAGAAAGTGATAGCGGCTTGAAGTTTTACATTGCTGTTTTGGCAAAGCAGCTTGTTGAGCTGGGCGATATTCCTAAAGAGCAGATCACGGCGGCATTGCTGGCGGAGCTGTTCGATGTTGATCTGGCAGCAATACAGGTGGTGCAGGAGAATCTGGAAAAAAAGTTTCAGCCGCCGAAGGCCAGCTTAACCCCTATCGGCTAGCAACGCTTGCACTTGTCAAGCATGGCTTTAGCAGGTCGGATGTACTGGAAATGTCTGAGGTCGAGGTGGTTGCTTATCTCGACCTTATTTGTGAAGCGACCGGTAAAAAGTCGGCACGCCGTGATGGCACAAAACAACGATTTGTGAGTACAAGAAAAAATGGCAAATGATCTTACCCTTGCATTGCGGCTAATTGCCAATAGCTCTGGCCTTAAAAATGGCCTGACGCAAGCAAGCGGGTCGGTAAAACGCTTCGGAAATTTCGCGCGTAATGAGTTCGACTCGTTAAAGTCTAGTTTCAATAGCCTATCCGGAAAGCTGGCGAGCATCGGCGTGAGTCTTTCCGTTGCTCAGCAAGTCATCAAAGCAGCAAAGCTGGATCAATCCCTGATACAGATCGGCCAGACAGCGGGTGCCAGTAAAGCGCAGGTTGCTGCATTGCGCGCCGAGCTTTTTAAGATGGCGCAGGAAACCGGCAAGCCTGTCGAAGATCTTCAGCAAGGTTTCAATAATCTCATCCAGTCCGGTATGTCTTGGGACGCCGCTCGCTCCACCATTAAAGATATCAACATTGCGATGGCTGTTACCGGGTCGCAAGCTGACACTTTATCTGGTGCGCTGAGTGTGGCTGGTCAGGCATTTGATTTTGATCTTTCCAAGCCGGGTCTGGCGCTGAAATTGCTGGATAAAATGACCGTCGCTGGCAGGCTCGGCAATGCAGAGCTGGAGGGGTTGTCTGATGTTTTCTCGCGTATCGGTGTGAATGCGAAAGCGGCCGGGATGAACTTCGATCAGACGCTGGCTTTCACGGAGACATTATCCCTGGTAGAGCGCCAGCCTGAACGGCTGGCCACACTGGCAGATAGCACGCTGCGTTTATTCAATAATGCCAACTATCGCAAGTCGGCAAGCCAAGCCACCGGCGTGCAGTTTTTCAACAAAGACGGCACGCGACGCGCAGCAGCTGAGGTATTGCAGGACATTAAGACTCAATACGATAAACTTAAAACCGACCAAGGGCGAGACGCCTTTATGTCAGCTGCATTTGGTAAAGCCGATCTCGATACGATCAAGGGTATGCGTACCCTGCTATCTGGCGACATGCTGGTTAAGTCCAGACAGTTTGGAAAAACGATCGAGGGGGCTAGTGGCACACTAAAAAAAGACCTCCAGGATGCGTTGGATAATTCTGTATCTCAGACAGGTCGGCTTGGTGCTGCGCTCAGGCAAGCGGCGGATGATTTTTCCAAGCCAATCAATGAGACTTTATCCAATACCATTCGCTGGTCTATGGATAAAAAGGAAAACGGCGGCCTTGGTATGAGTGGCAAGGATATGTTGCTGGGCGGCACAGGTGCAGTGCTGGGCACGCTCGCTGCGGCGCGTTATGGCAGTATGGGCATCAAGGCTATCGCGGGTAAATTCGGCAGTGTGGGCGCAGGCGTGGCAACGGGTAAAGCACTCGAAGCTGCGGCTGGTATAACTCCGGTTTATGTGACTAACTTTGCGCAAATGGCTGGCAGTAGTGCGGCAAGTATAACTGCCGATGTAGCCGCATCAACTGCGGCTGCAGCTGCGGCACCGGGTTTATTAAAAACTGTTGCAACTGGCGCAAAATGGATTGCTTACTCCACTCTTCCGGAGATTGCTGCATTAGGTACCGGTGCGATGGCGGCATCTCTCGCAATGGTGACCGCAGCAGGTGCACTTGGTTATGGCGCTGGTACCTTGATAAACAAGGCTGGATTTGAGGGGTCTGATGCTCAGGAAACATTGGGCGGGACAATTGCAACGATGCTTTCGTGGCTTGGTAACAAAGAAGCGCAACAGGCGCTTGAAATCAATCTGCATCTGGATGGTGAAAAGATCACCCAGGTTGTCACCGGCAAGATTGATCGGACTGCACGCCGTAGTTAGCAGCTACGGAACATCTTCCTAGCGGAAGCGCTTCCCCCTTGCGCGTAAGCTGCGCGCATGGCCTGGAACGATACCCTACTTGATGCGACCTTTCGCGGTGTGACGTTTGATTGCGTCGGCACTAGCGATGCGGTTCAGCACGCACTGGTCGAACACGATTACCCTTATGTCGCCGGTGCCGATGTCGAGGATATGGGCACACAGGCGCGGCATGTGTCTATTCGCGCCGTGTTCTACGGCATCGATTATGAAAGCCGATTGCAAACCTTTATCGCCGCACTGGACGGTGTAAAGATTGATGCGATACCGGATGAGACCTCGCCCCTCGGCGGCTGGTTGCAGCATCCTGTTTTCGGGATGATGTTCTGCCAGGTGGCGACCTATCGCATCGCACATGATGCTGAGGCCGTTGACGAGGCTCAGGTCGAGATCGAGTTTGTTGAATCCACCCCTGCTGCCCCTTTCTTTATTCGCGAGCTGGCTGTGCAAAAGGCTGAGGCTATTGCTCAGCACGGCACGGCTGCCACAGCGGCCGCCACCGAAAACATGGGGGCTGTGGTGGATCGGATGCGCAATCCATTGGCTGCACTGGATGCCTTGCGCACCGCACTGACCGGGCCGTTGCTGGCGATCAGTAAGCAGGCGGGTGTGGTGCTCTCTGGTCTGGATGTGCTGGCTTACCCTCGCGCCTGGGGAAATGATATTTCCGCACTGGTTGGCGGCATCCTCGATGTGCGACAGTTTGGTGATCAGCTGGTGGCCGACTGGGCGAGCATTCAAAGCGATCTGAACGCCTTTTCTATCTTCAGCACTCCCTCTTCAGTTGTGCCTGCCCCTATTTCCTACAGCAACACACCGAGCGAGGCGCAAGGCATCGCCGCTGCGGCCGCGACGATGCAGGTCAATACCGCATCAGGGTTGGCCGATGCAGCTGGCGTGTTGTTGGCGGTCGAGGCAGCCACGCCCACCCTCTCACCAGTGCAGATCGAAGCGATCGCTAATACGGCACGCACTGCGATCGAGGCTGCCATCGTGCAGGTACGGGCGATCTATGGCGTTGAGCAGGGGCGCACGATAACAGAACCGCTGAAAGACCAAGGGTTGGCGGTTCAGGAGGCGGCGCGGGCGATCATTGTCACGCGTCCGCCACTTATACAGCGCACAGCAGAGGCAGATGGCAATTTCCGCCTGCTGGCGCATCTGTGGTACGGCGATCACACGCGGGCGACTGAGCTGTATCGTCTGAATGGCGCACGCAGCCCGTTCGTGCGTCAAGGAGAGGTGGTGAGTGGCTATGCCAGGTAATTCAATGAATATAGTGGCAATGTGTATTGGTTACATCATTATGTGTTTGGCTGCGGGCGGCGCTATAGCTGCGACCGCAATTTGGGTTTCTCTTTTGAGTAATCGGGCGCAGCATGCTTTGTTGAATTCGTTTGGCGGGTGGAAGGTTTTTATGGAGTACCGCACCTGGCTCAATGAACGCAAGACTGACAGTTCTGCTAGAGATGCAGAGTAATATGCTAAATAAAATCAAGGCACATCCTGTTCTGAATCTGACATTAAGACTGGCGTCTATCATCCTGATCGGTGCGCTGGTTATGGTTGGAATGAAGGCTGTTGAGTGGCTTATTCCGAATCAACCCGTCATCATTAAAGTCATTGACCATGCCTGCGATTGATAATGTCGAACTGTTGATCGGCGGAAAAGCGCACGGCGACTGGTCCAGCTATGAAGTCGATTCTGATCTGCTCACCCCCGCCGATGCATGGCATGTCACGCTCGGGATGTCTGGCGGGCAGATGCCGCCCGACGTGGTTGCCGGTGCGCCGGTGGTGGTCAAGGTCGGCGGCGATACGGTGATGACCGGGCGCATCGATGAGGTCAGCCATCAGGTTAGTAAAGCGTCGCATACCCTGACGCTGTCAGGTCGCGATGGTGCTGCCGTGCTGCTGGACTGTTCCGCGCCGATCTTTACCGCGCGCATGGCCAGTCTGGATGAGATCATCGCCAAGGTGGTTCGCCCGATGGGCATCACTAAAATCCGCATCGATGCTGAAGCGACCAGTACGCGCGAAAAAATCAACATCGAGCCTGGCGACAGCGCATGGGATGTGCTTTCGCATGCTGCCGAAGCCAATGGCCTGTGGCCGTGGTTCGAGCCTGACGGCACGCTGGTGGTCGGAGGGCCTGACTACAGCCTGCCTGTGGTGGCCACGCTGGTGCTACGCCGGGATGGCCAAGGCAACAACGTAATCAGCCTGGACAAGACTGATTCGGTTGCCGAGCGTTATTCGCAGGTGACGGTGCTTGGCCAGGCACACGGTACGGAAACTGAGCCGGGAAAACACGCGCTGCGCGCCTCTGAAAAAGATATCGGCATCAGCTGGTATCGTCCGAAGATTGTCAGCGACCACGAAGCTGATAATACCGACATCTGCCGCAAGCGCGCACGCAAGCTGATCTCGGATAGTCGTCTGAAGGGGCTGACGCTGACGGCTACGGTTCAGGGCCATCGCATCGGTAGCACCGATGGCGTAGGAGTTGGCCTGTTGTGGACCCCCGGCCAGCGTATCTATGTCGTTTCAGAACCGCACGGAGTAGCTGATATTTATTTCCTGATGGCGCGTAAGTTCACCCGCTCACGTAGCGACGGCACGCGTACCACGCTGACGCTCAAGGAAGATGGCGTCTGGGCGCTGGATGCGCATCCGCACAAACGTAAGCACCGGCGCGGTAAAAACAGTGCGCCTGCGCAAATCCAAGTTTTTCCAAGCGCAACATGATCAAGACGATAGATGCCCGTATTCGCCGCGCCTTAAGCGGCATCCGCCTCACCTTTAGGGGGGTGCTGACACTGGTGAAATCTGCCAGCGCGGTGCAGTTGGTACAGCTGGATGGTATGAGTGGCGAGCAGTTGCAGGATGCCGAGTTATTTCAGCAGTTTGGTTTTACCAGCAATCCGCCTGCCGGCACGATGGCGATCATCTTGCCGGTCGGTGGTCAGACTGCACACGGCATCGTCATCGCTACCGAGCACGGCACGCTACGCCTCAAGGGGCTGGCCAGTGGCGAGGCGGCGATCTATAACCAATGGGGTGATCACGTTATCCTGTCGAAAGATCGGCGCATGAAGGTGGTATCGGCGCTGGCTGTGGATATCACCACGCCGACTGTTAACATGAGCGGCGATCTTAACGTGGCGGGCAGCATTGTTGCTCAGGCTGATATTAGCGACCACGGCAACAAGAGCATGGCCGGGATGCGCACCACCTACAACGGCCATACGCAAAACGACCCTCAAGGCGGCAGCGTCAGCCCGCCGACTCAGCAGATGTAATCCATCAAAACCCGCAATGTTTGAATGGCGGAACCTGTTCCGTCTTAACTGACCATCCGCGCGCGCGTAACCTCGCGGCATGGATACCTTGATAGACCCGACAAGTAAAGACTATGTGCTGTTGCAAGGCGCTGCCGAGCGTGATCCGGCAGGCGGCCTGGCCAATGCGTGCTACCTGCGTCTGTCTATTCCGCTGGGTAGTTACTGGGCGGAAAAAACCATCGGCAGTCGCCTTCATGAGTTGAAGCGCGAGAAGGATGTCGCGCGGGTCGCTATCCTCGCCAAACAATATGCTGAAGCTGCGCTGGCGCCCTGTGTCGCTGATGGTCGCGCTACCAGTATCACCGTATCCACCGAGCGTGCTGCAGGCCGTCTTAATCTGTTGATCAAGGCGCTGGCGGCGAATGGCCAGACGTTAACTTTTCAACACCCTGTCGGAGTGATTTAACGTGCCTTTTACCACACCAGATTACCGCCAGATTCGCACCAATATTTTGCGCGACATCGCTAACCAGCGGCCTGATGCCTATGTGGGCGATGATTCGGATTTTGCCATGCGCGCAAACGCCACCGCCTCAGCCGTCGAAGGCTTGTATCAGCATCAGCAATGGGTCGTCCGTCAGCTCTTTCCGGATACGGCGGATAGCGATTACCTCGAACGCCATGCCAGCCTGCGAAACATCGCTCGTAAATCGGCTGCTGTGGCCACGGGCACGATTCGGTTTTCCGGCGTGGCCAGTAGTGCGATCGCAATCGGAACTGAAGCTAAGACGACCAGCGGTGTGGCGTATCTCACCAGTGCGGCGGGTGTGATCGGTGTGGGCGGCACGGTAGATATTGCCGCCCAGGCATCGGTGGCTGGATTGTCTGGAAATCAGCTGGCTGCTGCCGCGCTGACTTTGAGCGCGTCGCCTACCGGTGTGCAATCGGCAGCCAGTATCCTCAGCATGACCGGCGGCGCTGATGCAGAGAGCGATGCCGATTTGTTGACGCGTGTGTTGTATGACATGCGCATGCCGCCGATGGGTGGGGCACAGCATGATTATTTTTCCTGGGCGATGGAAGTTCCAGGTGTGACGGATGCCTATGTGTTTGCGCAACGCCGTGCAATCAATGCTGTGGATGTAGTAATTGAGGCGGCAGGCGGTTTGCCGTCTGCTCAATTAATCGCAGATGTGACGAGCTATCTTACTAAGCAATCTCCACCTTGTGTTGATCTACTGGTGATGGCTCCGACGTTAATAACCGTTGATGTTGCAGCGAGTTTAACGCTGTCTGGCACGACCTTGGTAGATGCCACTGCGCGTATTAATTCGTTGATGGCGGCATGGTTTGCCACTCTTCACGTAGGTGATCCTGTTCCGCGTGCGCGTCTTGTGAGTCTGATGATGGGTGTAACTGGCGTGGTGGATGTCAATTTGACCGTCCCTGCCGCCAATGTCGTTGCGCTGGTTGATGCGACGCACAGCGAGCTTGCCATACTGGGAACGGTGACACTGACATGAGCGCGATGATCTCTGCCGATCTACTCAAACGCTTGCTTCCACCGCTCGCTTATGACCCGAATGCGCCAGTGGTGTCTGTTGAATTGTCAGCTGATGGCGCTGCGCTGGATACCGCGCAGGTATCAGCTGACCGTTTGATAGATGAATCCGACCCACGTTTGACCAGCGAGCTGTTGGCTGACTGGGAGCGAGTGCTTGGCCTGCCGGATAGTTGTGCGGGCACTGCGCTAGTGACAGTCTCACAGCGTCGCGCACGCGTGCTGGAAAAACTGCGCAAGGTGCGCGGTCAGAGCCGTCAGTTCTATCTCGATATGGCTGCCAACCTAGGCTATGCCAGCGCCTCAATCACCGAATTCCGCCCGATGAGCTGCGGCGATCCGTGCGGTAGTGCCGTGTACGGCGAAGAATGGCGTTTTGTATGGCGCGTCAATGTAGATAATACCTTGACTGTCTATGAGATGCGCTGCGGTGATCCATGCAATAGCCCACTGAGATCTTGGCATTCGTCCGAACTCCAATGCCGCCTAAATAAGCTCAAACCCGCACATACCACTGTGCTGATGAATTATGGAGTCGCCTAGATGACTATTCCTACCGTACCGGTAACCGTCACAATCGCCGACCAGAACGGCAGCGTATTAGCTGGTGCAAAGATCAGCGCCATCCTAACGCGCGATGAAGTCTATGGTGGTTTCGTCGTGCCGAATCAGGTGGTTGCCACAACTAATGCTAGCGGCATCGCTGTGCTTAATTTGTTCCCGAATCAATTGGGTACACAGGGTAGCCAATATATTTTCAAGATCGTTTCATCGAGTGGTAAGGCATTGTCGCTGACAGGCACCGTGCCGAATGCGGCCTGCAACCTAGAAAATATTGTCAACATGCCGGCGTATTCTGGGAAGCCGGACGGTCAACTGGCTATTGATGCTGCGATCGATATGCTTACGGCTGCAAATGACTTGCTTGCCGCAGCCGCAAATGTAGTAGATGGCAACACCGTCCTGTACGGCCCGGCCATCCCGACGACAGAGGGCATCGATGGCAACTTCTACATCAACACGGCCAGCAATATGCTGTACGGCCCAAAAGCCGCAGGCGCGTGGCCAGCTGGCACCTCACTGATCGGCCCAGCGGGCGCGACTGGTGCTGCTGGTGCGCAAGGTGTACAGGGC
>JAURZN010000146.1 GCA_030653355.1 Gallionella sp.
CGAAGATTCAGCAGCGATGTGCGCAGCTACTTCCAAAAATCCATAACCAGCCGCTGGTGCCATGTGATACGCAACGAGAATATGTCCGTCACCCTTGATCAGAGCTTCTTCTTTTATCGACAGATCTGCATAACGATTAGATTGATCCATAATTTACCTCTCCTGTGTGTTAACGATAATTCACTAACTACCAACGAACGACAACCTGCAACAGGTCGACACTATAGTGCTATCACCCTATAAGCGATAGTCAATTATTTTTATAAAAACCATAAGAAACACTTATGGCTATGTATAATCACTCAATATCAGCAATCCACCGCACCGCTATGCTCCACTTCACCCTACGACAACTGCAAGTATTTGAAAAAGTGGCCATCCATTTAAATTACTCGCGCGCGGCAGAAGAACTATACCTCTCACAACCGGCAGTGTCCATGCAAATCAAGCAACTTGAAGGACACATCGGACTGCCGCTATTCGAACAAATGGGGAAAAAAGTCTTTCTCACCGAAGCGGGACGAGAACTGTTTCACTATGCGCGCAGCATTTCACAGCAACTAAGCGAAATGGAAGCCGTATTTGACGATATGAAAGGGTTGGGGCAGGGGAGATTTACTCTGTCGGTAGTCAATACCGCCAATTACTTCACCCCGCAGTTGCTGGCCAAATTTTGCCAGCGTCATCCGAATATCAATGTGATTCTGCAAGTTGCCAACCGGGATGCCGTACTCAAGCAGCTCGCCGACAACAGCACCGATCTGGCCATCATGGGCCAACCACCCGAGGGATTAGACCTCAACGCGGAGTTATTTCTGGACAATCCCCTGGTGGTCATTGCCGACCCGGGCCACCCCTTAGCCCGCCTTAAAAACATCAAATTCTCACAGCTCGCCAACGAGACCTTTATGTCCCGCGAAAAGGGATCCGGTACGCGCAGTGCGATGGAACGTGTTTTTGATCTGCATCATATCCAACCGCACATCAGTATGGAAATGGAAACCAACGAGGCCATCAAGCAGGCGGTGCGCGCAGGCATGGGCCTAGGCATATTATCGCTGCATAGCATAGAACTGGAGCTGGAAACCGGCAGACTGGCAATACTGGACGTGGAAAACTTTCCTCTGCTGCGTCACTGGTTTGTTGCCTACCGCCACAACAAACGCCTGTCCAGCGCGGCACTGGCCTTCAAGGACTTTTTACTAACTGAAGCCGCACAGTAAACCCTTGCAGCAGCTATCCATTTATTCCGGCCAACAAAAAGGCGACCCTAAGGTCGCCTTTTTGACAGTCAAGAAGAACGCTTACTTGATGATCGCGTTCAACTCGCCCTTGGCGTAACGGTTTGCCATTGCTTCCAGAGAAATCGGCTTGATCTTGGCTGCCTGACCTGCGCAACCAAACGCTTCATAACGCGCCTTGCAAATTTCCTTCATCGCTACCGTGGTAGCTGCCAGGAATTTGCGCGGATCAAAATCTTTGGTATTTTGCGCCAGATACCGGCGAGTTGCGCCGGTAGAAGCCATACGCAGATCCGTGTCGATGTTCACCTTACGCACACCGTTCTTGATACCTTCGACGATTTCCTCAACTGGAACGCCGTAAGTTTCGCCCATAGTGCCACCAAACTCGTTGATGATTTTCAGCCATTCCTGCGGAACGGATGAAGAACCATGCATCACCAGGTGGGTGTTAGGCAAACGTGCATGAATTTCCTTGATGCGGTCGATACGCAACACGGCACCGGTAGGAGGACGGGTAAATTTGTATGCGCCGTGTGAAGTGCCGATGGCAATCGCCAAAGCATCCACGCCGGTCTGACGCACAAATTCAGCCGCTTCTTCAGGGTCAGTCAGCAATTGGTCGTGGCTCAGAACGCCTTCAGCGCCGTGGCCGTCTTCCTTTTCGCCTTCACCGGATTCCAGAGAACCCAGACAGCCCAATTCACCTTCAACCGACACGCCCACCGCATGAGACATTTCAGCCACACGACGGGAAATATTGACGTTGTACTCGAAAGAAGAAGGCGTCTTGCCGTCTGCCAGCAAGGAACCGTCCATCATCACGCTGGAGAAACCGGAGCGAATTGCATTGATGCAAACCGCTTCAGATGCACCGTGATCCTGATGCATAACGACCGGAATATGCGGATACATTTCCACAGCCGCCTCGATGAGGTGACGCAGAAACGGCTCACCAGCGTACTTGCGAGCGCCGGCAGAGCCTTGCATGATGACCGGGCTATTGCACTCGTCAGCCGCTTCCATAATCGCCTTAACCTGCTCGAGGTTATTGACGTTAAATGCCGGCAAACCGTAGTTATTTTCAGCTGCATGATCGAGAAGTTGACGCAAAGATACTAAAGCCATTTTTTTCTCCTGATTGATTAAAAATTCTTATTTCTTTGATTATTCTAAAACTTTTACTCAGATACTGTTCTTATGGTGATCGCCAATGCGCACAATTTTCATGGTATTGGTATGCCCCGATTTGCCTACTGCCTCGCCTACGGTAACCACCACCAGATCGCCATCCTGGACGTAACCCATCTCGACCAGCTGCTGTTCCGCGTCGATCAGTTCCTGAGCAGGATGCTGCACATTTCTGCTTGGGAACAGTACCGGATGCACACCGCTGAACAAGGTCACCTTGGTCAAAGTCTGTTCAATCGGTGTCAATGCAAAGATGGGCACTCCGGCATTCACGCGCGACATCCACAAGGCCGTCGAACCCGATTGTGTCAGCGCAACAATCGCTTTCACCTTGAAGTGAGAAGCGGCAAACAGCGCGGACATGGCGATAGATTGGTCGATGCGGGTGAATTTCTGCACGATTCCACGACGATCCATCGCATGATCATCCGCCTGATGTTCCGCATTGAGACAAATGCGCGCCATGGCCTCTATGGTTTCCACCGGATAATCGCCCACCGCAGTTTCAGCAGACAGCATCACCGCATCCGTGCCATCCAGCACCGCATTGGCCACGTCTGATACTTCCGCACGCGTCGGGATCGGGTTGGTAATCATCGATTCCATCATTTGCGTAGCGGTAATAACCAAACGATTCTTGGCGCGCGCCATTTTGATCATGCGCTTTTGCAAGCCCGGCACGGCAGCATCACCCACTTCCACACTCAGGTCGCCGCGTGCCACCATGATGGCATCCGATGCATCGATAATATCAGCCAATGCCGGGATGGCTTCTGCACGTTCAATCTTGGCCATCAACATGCTCTGACCGCCTGCTTCGTGCATCAACTTGCGCGCGTAACGCATGTCATCTCCACTGCGAGGGAAGGAAATCGCCAGATAGTCTGCCTTGATCAGTGCAGCTGTCTTGATGTCTTCCTTGTCCTTATCGGTCAGCGCAGGGGCTGTCAATCCTCCCCCTTTGCGATTAATGCCCTTGTTATTGGATAAAATACCGCCGCGCACTACCTTGCATACAATACTAGCGCCGTTGACCTCGACCACGTCAAATTCCAGCATGCCGTCGTTTAACAACAATACTGAACCACGGCTGACATCGTTGGGCAACTCCTTGTAGTCCAGCCCGACGCGCTCCTGGTTACCCAGACCGTTCATGGCCGCATCGAGAATAAATGTATCGCCTCTGCTCAGCTCGATCTTGTCATTCTCGAATTTTCCCACACGGATTTTCGGGCCCTGCAGATCGGCCAAAATACCAACGGTTCGTCCGACGGATTTAGCGGCAGCCCGCACAACCTCGGCACGTTTCATGTGATCGGCGGCCGAACCATGCGAAAAATTCATCCGCACCAGATCGACTCCGGCACGAATCATTTCTTCAAGGACCTTCTGGTCGCTGGAGGCTGGCCCCAACGTTGCAACTATTTTGGTTCTACGCAGCTTGTGATTCCTAGTAAATTATTGTTTAGCGCGTTCTT
>JAURZN010000147.1 GCA_030653355.1 Gallionella sp.
GCTTAAATACCCACAATCCAGCTTTATGCATCAATTTCCATCAATGTAAAATTGTCGGCATCTCGTCATCGTCCTTCCTGGACAGCAGATGCGAAAGTCGGCCTTTAACATCCATGTAATAGCGGAATTCGACCACGCCAATTGTCCGCTTCTTCTTGGAAATTCCCTTAGGCTTGATTTGCGGTTGTGCGACCCACACACCGCGCCTTGTTTCCAACGTAAGCATGCACACGTCTATCGCGTAAGGCGAGGCACCGATGCTTCCATATTTATCAAGAATCGCATTCATCTGCCGTATTTTATCCGACCGCAGTGACCATGCTTCCGTGATGGTGAACACAAAATCGGCATCCAATGCCAACGCCGCTGACTGGACTCCCTGAGCAGAGTGATCTTTGTCCTTGATGCTTCCCGACTGAATCATCACCGGGATGACTTGCTTGCTGGTCAGATTGCCAACAAAGGCGAGCGCTTGAAGTTTTTCGCCAGCTTCCAGAAAGCCGCGCGCTTTGTCTATCAGCGAACCGATAATATCCATGTACGCTTGCGGTGGAGTGCTGATGGGTGCCTCAATCATTTTTTCCTCAATATTTGCCACCGGTCGCGAAAACCGGCTTTTCACTACACATCACGAAAGCTTGGACAAACGCGCCAGAACTGACGGATCAAATTCCCGATTGTTCAATAATTCATTGATCGAAGACGGTCGAGACTTGAGTGCATCAGCTACGAACCCTCTTCGCTCATCAATAAC
The DNA here is from genome assembly GCA_030653355.1 of Gallionella sp. GTDB lineage: Bacteria > Pseudomonadota > Gammaproteobacteria > Burkholderiales > Gallionellaceae > Gallionella. The sequence goes on from JAURZN010000147.1 coordinate 755, forward strand.
CGGAAGCACTTTTTCTCGCAAAAATACTCGCTCCTCATTTGTCAGTCGTTCATCACCGATTACCTTGGCGATCGCTTCCGGTAAATCCGCACTCATTCGCGATAAGACACTACGAACAAGTCGAGGCGCGACACCCGCCTCATAGGCCATTGCATCCCAATGCGCCCCTTCCACCCATCCTGGCTTATTCTCTCCTGCGATAGACATCGCCATCGTCTGTCTTGGCAGATACGCCTCCACGCAAAGCATGTCGTAGAACGGCGCTACTGCCGCTTTTTGTCCACGCATCAGGAAAGCAATATTTTTTGCGTGTGCATCCAGATTGCCGATTAAATAGTTAAAGGCAATCCAATGAATAACGGCATTGGCCGCTACGATTGGACGCTCGATGAAGGTGCCTCTGAGCACGTCGAACAGGTGATGCAGCCCCAAGCCACCTTCGCTCTCATATTTTTTCGACGGTGGCACACCCAATGTTTGGCACAGGTCTATCTGGTGAATCCGCCTGAATGCCCGGCCTATCCCTTTCTCGGCACTCAATGGCTCACGGTCAAACCGCTCAATGACATAAAGTGGTTCTGGGAGGTGCAGCAACCCGACTGCGGGAACTGAAACTTTCAGCTCATGAGCCAGGCGCATGCAAAAAAATTCGTTGGCTGGGCAATACGGGAAGTCCGCACTGGCATTCTCCGGTTTGACGATATGGGTCGAGGGTGCCGAACCTTCAGGCAGGAACAGCGCGCCATCGGCTTCAATACGCAGCCCGAGCTTTTCCTGAGCACCTGCCAGGGACATGCGGATTTCATCCCATGAGGCCATCAGAGGGAGATTGCGCGCCCTGGAGGCCTCAATTTTTTCCTGAAGTGTCTCCCGTGAAAGTGGAACCAAAATTTCCTCTGTCGCGGCCGCGAATCCTTCTGGCGTCAGCGAAAGCGCGCCCGCAGTGTCCTGTCCATGTCGAATCAGAAGCGCCCACGTATCACGAGGATCGATTCTGTCCCGAGATGCGATCAAGTCTCGCAGCCGACCTTCAGGCAACAGGTTCTCGAAGAACCACTCGACCATTCTGGTATTCGCGGTGTCTTCGAACGCTCGGGGGATGATCGGAAAAGTGGGTGAAAGTGCATAATCTTTCCACTCAGTCGAGTAGCCAAATTTCCACTGCCCTTGCTCGATCTCAAGAGTGCCGACCTGTATTCCATTGGCCGAGACGATCAAAGCACTCATGCCGTTTCACCCGGCAGCCTCAGCCTGACATCAATGCCAAAACGACTACAGACGGACAAAACTTTCCCGATCTGGGCTGTCGATTTTCCTTGCTCCAAGCCGTTGAGAAATGGCAGACTGACATTACACAGTGCAGCAGCATCACGCTGAGTCAGGCCAGACTCCTTGCGAACAGCCCGAAGGATATCCCCTAGCTCGCTGACAGAAGAAATACCAACCTCCCTGTGTACCATAGCCACCACCATAAAGATAAACGATCGTTGAATTTTACTTTGCACTAACCCTCAATGCAATAAAAAATCAACGATCGTTTATTATAGATAGTACTATCTGACTCTTGGCGGGGTTTACAGGAAACCATTTTTCGATCTCCCTCAAACTTTTGGTTCCGAAATTGCGAATACTAAAAAGCTTATTTCTTCGATAAACCTCGACAACTTTCTCTACTGTCGTCAACTCTTCTCCACTGAGAAGGCGCAATGTTCTCGGGGTAAGCTTGGCGAACGGGTCAATGCTTTCGTGCATCCGTTTGTTTTGGTAAAATCGCTCTATTCTATCTTTGACATTGTCACCCGACATTTGAAACGCGCGACCGATGGTCGCATAGGATTGGCCTGCTTCCCGAGCCGCGACGATTTCCTGATCCCGTTTTCGGCGAACCTCACGTTCCGTCGTTATTTGATCGCACAGACCAGACATGACTGCGACTTCCTCCAAGCACTCCAACCCAAATTAGACAAACTCAAAAAAACAATCATAATTATTTCGTGAGCTGTCTGCCGATCATCGACACCACGTTCAAGCCCTGATATGCCTTGTGAGCTTCTGTCAGTCCAACGGAACGTTTAATCAGATCACCAAACGATCCAGACTTCTGTTCTGCCACCACAAGCCTTGCGATGTCATCCCTGATGTATTCAGGTTGTTGAGCGATGATGTTTGCCATCCGCTCAGGGCGTTCCAATCCATCCAGTAGTTTGTCCATGTTTTCTTCTTGCTTAGTTGGTATGCCATGCTATCGGGTCAACAGTGCGTGTTCTGATGAAAACCATCTTCATTATGCTCGTGCAAAGTTCCGTCAGGAATTAACGGAATCTGGTTAAGAACTACAGATGTCGTTTATCAACTGAGCCGATATATCCATCCAGAAACCCGTCATTCGGTGTAGTTTGTATTTCTGTTGCACAACGAGAATTATAGACCGATGAAACCGGTTGTTCCATCAATTCGGCATTCGACGAATCAATCCCTCAAACTCTCCGATCGGCACGGGTTTGCTAAACAAATAACCCTGATATGCGTGACAGCCATTACGTTCGAGGAAATCACGCTGCGCCTCGGTTTCCACTCCTTCCGCAATCACTTCCATTCCCAGACTATTGCCCATACTGATGATGGTCTGCACGATCACTGCATCAGTGGGTTTTATGCCAATGTTATGCACGAAAGACAGATCAATTTTCAGTTGGTCAAGCGGAAGTTGTGTCAAGTAAGACAGTGATGAATAGCCCGTGCCAAAGTCGTCCATGGAGAAACGCACGCCGACCTCCTTGAGGTCGCGCATCTTGACGACAGCGTCATTGATGCTGTTCAGCACCACGCTCTCGGTCAGTTCAAGCTTAAGCCGGGCCGGGTCGGCACCAGTCTGTTTAAGGGCTGCACGCACTTGTTCGACGAAGTCCGGTTGGTGGAATTGCCGCGCGCTCACGTTGACGGCGAGTTGCAGTTCACATGCCAACGGGTTTGCTTCCCATGCCTTAATCTGAGCGCAAGCGGTTTCCAACACCCATTGCCCGATGGGCAGAATCAGCCCGGTATCTTCCGCCAGGGAGATGAAGTCCAGTGGCGAGACCAGACCGCGTTTGGGATGCAGCCAACGCAGCAATGCTTCAGCACCGATGGGCTGATTAGCGGCATTCATCTGTATCTGGAAGAAAAGTTTGAATTGCTGCAGGGAAAGTGCGTGGCGCAAGTCGGTTTCAAGCACAGCACGGGCTTCGAGCGATGCCTGCATGTCCGGATCGAAGAAACGAAGGGTGTTGCGGCCAGAGGTCTTAGCCTGATACATTGCGGTATCGGCGTGCTTGAACACGTCATCCATGCCGATCTCGTTGTCACGGAACAAACTGATGCCAATACTGGCGGAGCTGTAGTGTTCAAACCCCTGAAGATTGAAGGACCGATTAAGGGAGGCAAGAACCGTCTCTCCAATATCCTGGGCTTGTGCTACCGCTTGCTGGGTATCTTCGTTCAGCTCCTCAAGAACGACGACGAACTCGTCGCCACCCATTCGGGCGACCGTATCACTGTTGCGCACGCAATCCTGGAGACGTTTGGCGACCTCAATCAGCAGCAGATCACCGATGTTGTGACCCTTTGTATCGTTAAGTGCCTTGAAGTTGTCCAGATCAATAAACAAGATTGCGCCATGGTTCTTGTGGCGTGCGCTGTGGGCCAGCACACGCTGCACGCGATCCCGCAGCAGGCTACGGTTGGGCAGGCCGGTTAGAGAATCATAAAAGGCGAGTTGCTCAATATGAACCGCCTGCGCTTTAAGCTTGGTGATGTCCTCCACTATAACCAGTAGATCTTCTTCTTCTTCTTCTTCTTCTTCTTCTTCTGCAAGCCGGATTCCAGTGATGGTGAGGCGCAGCCATTTTTCGCCCAGCGCAGCGTCAATGCCACGCAAGGCCATCCCGCTGGTGAGGACAGTTTGTGCCTGTTGGTGCAGATTGAGTAGCGGCAGGATGTCTTCGAGTTCGCGCCCGGAAACATCCTCTCCGTTCTTCAGTCCGAACATCTCGCGGAAGGAACGGTTGACACTCCGCACCTTGAGGGTATCGTTCACCACGATCAGCCCCGCAGGAAGGCTCGCAATGATATCCTCGGCGTAGCGCATGAGGCCAAG
>JAURZN010000152.1 GCA_030653355.1 Gallionella sp.
GCACAGAACAACCTGGAAATCAAACAGCGCACCTTGCAGCAACTGACCAATGAACCGCCCAAAGACATCAAACCGCTGGGCAAACAATTCAAACTGCAAGCCCCGCAACCGGCCGACATGGAGTCGTGGGTCAATGACGCGCAACGAAACAGCCCGCAACTGGCCATCGCGCAAGCCGCGGCTGAACTGGCGGACAAAGAAGTCACGCGCAATCGCGGCGGCCACTATCCCACCGTGGACATGGTTGCCAACTACGCCAAAAGCTACGCCAACGGCGGCAGCTTCGGCGTAGGCAGCGACAGCAGCAACAAGAGCATAGGCGTGCAACTCAACCTGCCGCTGTTTCAGGGGGGCGCCGTCAACTCTAAATGGCGCGAGGCGGAAGCCAATCGCGAGCGCGCCCGTCAGGAGCTGGAGAACACCCGCCGCAGCGTCACGCTGCAAACCCGACAGGCCTATCTTGGCGTAGTGAGCGGCATCGCCCAGGTGCAGGCGCTGCAACAGGCGCTGACCTCCAGCGAGAGCGTGCTGGAAGCCAGCAAACTGGGTCAGGAAGTCGGCGTGCGCACCAACCTCGACGTGCTGAACGCCCAGCAACAACTTTACGCCACCCGCCGCGACCTGTATCAAGCCCGATACAACTACCTGCTCAGCCAGTTGCGTCTGAAGGCGGCCGTCGGCGCGCTGGGTGAAGCGGAACTGGCTGGTGTCAATCAGGTGCTTAACTGACGCTGCTTGACAGCGGCTGACGGGGCTGGTTAAATGTGCGTTCATAGAATGAACGCATGTCCATGAACGACCACAATACCAGCTACGGCTTGCTCAAAACCCTGGAAGAGAACCCCAGCCTTTCCCAAAGAGATTTGGCGAAGCGCCTGGGCATCAGCCTGGGAAAAGTCAATTTTTGCCTGAATGCACTGGTCGGCAAAGGCTTCCTGAAAGTCGGCAATTTCCGCAACAGCAGCAACAAACTAGCCTACGCCTACCTGCTCACCCCGCACGGAGTAGAACAAAAAGCGCGTATGACCGTGGAGTTTCTGCAGATAAAAATACAGGAATATGAGCGCTTGCGTGCGGAAATTGAGGAATTGAAGCGCGAGGCGGAACAAAAGGGCTTGAAGCCATAGTCGTTAAGGGATGCCATGAAAAAATTAACATATGTCACTCAGCCCTACCTGCCTCCATTGGAAGAATTCCTCCCTTTTTTGGAAAAAATATGGGGCAATAAGGTTCTCACTAACGGAGGACCATTTCACCAGCAATTGGAAGAGGCGCTTTGTGAATATCTTGGTGTTGAATACATTTCCTTATTTACTAACGGCACCATCGCTTTGGTTACAGCATTGCAAGCTTTACGGGTTACTGGTGAGGTGATTACCACCCCCTATTCATTCGTTGCAACCTCGCATTCCTTATTGTGGAATGGCATTAAGCCAGTATTTGTGGACATTGACCCGAATACGCTTAATCTCGATCCGGAAAAGATTGAGGCGGCCATTACTCCGCAGACAACGGCTATCATGCCGGTGCATTGCTATGGTCACCCTTGCGATGTTGATGCTATCCAGAAGATCGCAGACAACTATAACCTCAAGGTCGTCTACGATGCAGCCCATGCTTTTGGCGTGAAAGATGATCATGGCAGCATACTTAGGCACGGGGATGTATCAGTGTTAAGTTTTCATGCGACTAAAGTCTTCAATACCTTTGAGGGAGGCGCAATAGTATGCCGGGATGCCAAGACTAAACAGCGCGTTGATCAATTGAAGAATTTTGGTATCGTTGACGAGTCAACGGTTGTCGCTCCCGGAATTAATGGGAAAATGAGCGAATTTAATGCGGCTTTTGGGGTGTTGCAGTTGAAATATATCGATCAGGCGTTGCTCTTGCGCAAACAAGTCGATGCGGCTTACCGCGATTTGTTGCAGAGTGTGAAAGGAATCCGCTGTCTGAATGATGCAGGTGAAAAAGTCGCCAACTATTCTTACTTTCCCATTCTGGTTGATACAGACTATCCGATCAGTCGTGACGACCTTTGCCAGCGGCTCAAGGACAATGGTATCCACCCTCGACGGTATTTTTATCCATTGATTTCGGATTTCCCCATGTATCGTGGTTTTCTTTCCGCCCATAGAGAGAATTTGCCAGTAGCAACAGCTGCAGCGCAGCAAGTTCTTTGCTTGCCAATTTATCCAGACCTGGATATCTCGGTAGTCGGAGAAATCGCCCGTTTTATCGCGGTTCAATGAGTACCATGATCCGATATGATTCTGCGGGGGATGGCTATATGAAAGTAGCCATCATGCAGCCGTATTTTTTCCCTTATATAGGCTATTTTCAGCTGATCGCTGCGGTAGATATGTTCATCGTGTACGACAATATAAAATATACGAAGAAAGGCTGGATTAGTCGCAACCGTATGCTGCAGAACGGCAAGGATGTTGTGTTCTCGTTACCGTTAAAGAGCGATTCTGATTATTTGGATGTGTGCGAACGGCGACTATCAGCGGACTTTAACCGCGATAAACTGCTCAACCAATTCAAAGCTGCTTACCGGCGTGCGCCGTATTTCGAGCAGACCTTCTCATTGATCGAACAGATCGTCCGGTACGAAGAGACGAATCTGTTTCGCTTCCTGCATAACTCCATCGTCAAAATTTGCGAGCACTTGGGCGTCACGACGGAGATCAGGGTTTCTTCCAGCATCGCCATTGATCATGAGCTGAAAAGTCAGGACAAGGTGCTTGCCTTGTGTGAGGCTGTTGGTGCGAGTATCTATGTAAACGCTATCGGTGGAGTGGAGCTGTATTCAAAAGAGCTATTTCGGGAGAAAGGCATCGATTTGAAATTTATCCGATCGCTTCCGTTTGAATACCAGCAACTCGGTAATGAGTACGTTCCATGGCTGTCGATCATCGATGTGATGATGTTCAATTCACTCGATACGATCAAAACGTGCCTCTCGACTAACTATGAGTTGATCTGAATTATGTTTAAGTGGAATAAATTAGGCAAGGTGTTCACGCCACAAGACGTCGAAGGGCGCAGCTGGCTGAAAGAATTCGCACAAGCTCCCGCGACACTGGTGTTCGACGATTTTGTGCGTGTGTATTTTTCCTGCCGCCCGCCGGCGGACGAAAACGGTCAGTACGTGAGTTATTCCGCTTACGTTGACCTTGATCGCGCCGATTTATTCAAGGTGCGGCATGTTGGGGAACAACCCATCCTTAGCCTCGGTGATCTGGGCGAGTTCGACGAATTCGGCACCTATCCGGTCTCCGTTATCCGTTACGGCGACGAGATTCGTGCCTATTACGCAGGCTGGACACGCTGCGAATCCGTGCCTTTCAATGTGGCGATCGGCATAGCGACTAGCTGCAACGGTGGCGAGACCTTCACCAAGCTTGGTAATGGGCCGGTCTTATCGTATTCGCCGGAAGAACCTTTCGTGTTGAGCGGCCCGAAGATTCGGCGTTTTAACGACACTTGGTATTTATGGTATATCGCGGGTCGTAAGTGGAAGGTGGTGGATGGGCGCGCGGAGCCAGTCTATAAGATACGCATGGCGACTTCGAGCGACGGTATTCATTGGGATAAGCTCAATAAAGACCTGATTGAGAGCCGTGTTGAAGAAGATGAAGCTCAGGCCAGTCCTGATGTGTTCTACGCCAATGGAAAATATCACATGTTCTTTTGCTATCGTTACAGCAGTCATTACCGGGGCCGTGAGAACGGCTATCGCATCGGCTATGCTTCCAGTATCAATTTGATTGACTGGGTGCGCGACGATGCGAAAGCGGGTGTCGATGTATCTGAAGAAGGTTGGGATGCCGAGATGATCAGCTATCCACATGTGTTTGAACTGGATGGGAGTATCTATATGGCCTACCTCGGCAATCAGGTTGGCAGGCATGGTTTCGGTCTGGCCGTGCTCGATGGAAAGTTGGAGTAGGGGATAAGCGTGATGAAGTGGAGAAAACTCGGCAAGATTTTCGATCCGACGCAGCATAAGCTGCCGAACGACTGTGTGCAATTCGCACAATCGCCGCAAGCCTTGGTGTTCGAGGATTTCGTGCGCATCTATTTTTCTACTCGCTCGGTAGACAAGAGCAATGGTAAATACCTTAGTCACATCGCCTTCGTCGATATGCGGAAGAATCTGCGCGACGTGATTCGCGTGTCGGAGAAGACGGTCATCCAACTTGGCGGTCTCGGTAGCTTCGATGAGCATGGCATCTTTCCGATGAGCGTTATGCGCCACGGCGATACTGTGTATGGTTACACCTGCGGCTGGAACCGACGCGTGTCCGTTTCAGTGGATACTGCCATCGGGCTGGCTATCAGTCGTGATGACGGCCTCACTTTTCAGCGCATTGGTGATGGGCCGGTTCTGGCTGCATCGTTGCATGAGCCATGCCTGGTCGGAGACGGTTTCGTGAGAGTCATCGGCGGTGTGTTTCACATGTGGTACATCTTTGGTACGGGTTGGAAGAAGTTTTCGTCGGATGCACCTCCAGATCGCACTTACAAGATCGGCCATGCGGTTTCCAGCGACGGCATCCACTGGGTCAAGGAAGAGGCGCGGCAGATTATTGCTGATCGTTTGGGAGCGGATGAAAGCCAGGCGTTGCCGACGGTGATTGAGATTGATGGCAGGCATCACATGTTTTTCTGCTATCGCCAGTCTTTTGATTTCAGAAAAAATAAGGGGCGCGGCTATCGTATCGGTCATGCTTGGTCGGATGATCTGCTGAACTGGACGCGCGTCGATGACAATCCGCTACTCGACGTCTCGCCGGGGGAGTGGGATGCCGATATGTTGTGCTATCCGCATGTGTTCGAGTGCGATGGTAAGGTGTACTTGCTCTATAACGGCAATGAGTTCGGACGCTACGGTTTCGGTCTGGCGGTGTTGGAAGGATGATCGCAGCGGTTGAATATCTATTGAATAATGCATCTGAAGTGCAGATCACCGAGCATCTTTTGCATTGTGATGCTGATTTTTTACCTCCATTGAGTGGTCGGATTGATATAAGAGACTACGCGAAAAAGATCGCCAGCAAGTCGATTCGGTTCGAAGCATGGTCCGGCAGCGTGCTGGTTGGCTTGGTGGCGACCTATTGCAATGATCAGGAGAAGCGCATCGCCTACATTACCAGTGTCAGCGTGCTAAAGGCGTGGGCAGGAAAAGGTATAGCCGCGCATTTGATGAGTCACTGCGTCGAGTATGTGAAAAAGTCAGGGTTGCGGGAGATTAGTCTGGAGGTGGCGAGCGACAACACGCCTGCCATCAGGTTGTATGAAAAGAGTGGCTTCGTTGCAGGCAAGGCAAATGCGCCATTTGTAAGCATGAATTTATATTTGAAGGGCGTGGAAAACATGAACAGTAAGCGTGACTACAATGTTGAAATAAAAGATACCAATGACCACAGATATGCCTACGGATTCGACTTTGATGTGATGCATCCGTACATGATCAAATCGTTTGAGCCATTCTTTAATAAAGGAAGTTTGCTGGAGCTTGGCAGTTTTAAGGGTGACTTTACCAAAAGATTTCTGTCACATTTCGATGATATTACCTGCGTAGAAGCATCGGATGTTGCTGTTACGGAAGCTAAAAATAAACTGGGCGACAAGGTGGAATTCGTCAATTCGCTGTTTGAGGAAGCGATCTTGCCCAGGCGCTATGACAATATTGTGCTCACCCATGTTCTGGAGCACTTGAATGACCCTGTGTTGGTGTTGAAGCGCATCAATGATGAATGGCTGACGGAGAGCGGCAGATTCTTTCTGGTGTGTCCGAATGCGAATGCGCCGTCTCGTCAGATTGCCGTCAAGATGGGATTGATTTCTCATAATGCGGCGGTTACGCCCGCCGAAGCCGAACATGGTCACCGCTGTACTTATACATTGGACACGTTGGAACGTGATGCGGTGGCGGCAGGGCTGAAAGTAGTTCACCGTTCCGGTATTTTTTTCAAGGCCTTGGCGAATTTTCAATGGGATCGGTTGCTTCAGACTGACATTATTTCCGAAGAGTACTTGGAGGGTTGTTACAAACTGGGGCAGCAATATCCGGATTTGTGCTCAAGTATCTTTTTAATGTGTGAACGTGGAGAATTTTCCGGAGAGCTGTAGTTATGAATAAAACGGTATTAATTTTCCCTGCTGGAATGCCTCGTGCACTTGATTATTTACAGAAGTGCTTACAAGAAAAACAAGCTGTTATCGGCGCTTCATCGTTGGGATATGACGCATCACGTCAAAAATACCCTGCTTGGTTGTATTTGCCCTACGTTACGGATTCGGCTTTTAACGAGGCACTTAAGCAGGCGGTTGTCGAGTTTAATATTGGCGAAATTTATACACCTAATATTGTTGTATGGGATCATTTGAACTGCATTCTTGAGAGCCTACTTCCGGGAGTGAAGTTGGTAAATGCTTCGCCCGTAGATGAAGTATTAGGTGGCTATCGTTCTGCCATGGCTAAGGCGCGGTATCTCGTGGCTAATCCACTAGCACTATCGTCAAAGATGCCACCTCATCATCCACTCTCAATAATTGAAACTGCTGGACTGATTCGCTATGCTGATTTGATTCCAGGAATGTGTGACGATGATAAATTTCGGGCTTTGTTAGAAATCACACGCTATTCGGTGGAAGGAGACATTGTTGAGGTCGGCAGCTGGTGGGGCAAATCTGCTTTTATTTTATCCAGGCTCGCGCGTAGCTTTGGTATTGGCAAATTGTTGTGCGTTGATCCCTGGGCTAATGAGCATCTGATTCAGAATGAAAAGACTGTAGATAGCAGCTCGGCACAGGTCGATGCCAATGAGGCATTGGAAATTTTTCAGATAGGTTTGCTTCCTTTTAATGCTGACCACATAAATTACCTGCGCTTGCCGTCTGTTGACGCGGCGAAAAGCTACGCAAATAGCAGATCAGTTAGTACAGAGGAATTTGGAGATACTGAATATACCGGGCAAATTTCAATTCTGCACATTGATGGGAATCATACCTATGATGCTGCAAAAGCCGATGTCGATTCATGGGAAAAATTTGTGGTGGGTGGTGGCTGGATCATCATTGATGATTATATCTGGCCTTATGGGGATGGGCCAAAGCGGGTTGGAAATGAGTTCCTGAAAAATAATGCAGCCAGAATAGTCACGGCTTTTGTCATGGGGACAGCGTTGTTTATTCAATTGTCCTTGTAAAGTTGGTAATCAAAAAGACAAAAATGAACCCTATTCGTTATTTTTTGGATGGCGCAGAATTTAGCCTGTGTTTGAGATGATAAACGCACCACTGAAGCGATTGTTGTTTAACAGGTACTTTAAGCGAGGGGGGCGAAAATTTCTTAATGCTTCCCATTCGTCATGTGTACGACTGAAGCTATCTGCTATGAGTCGATGGCGGTTACTGGGCTTGCCTGGCTTCGATGGCTTGCTTAAAGAAATTTCAATCGGATCTTCAATTAACACGGATGATTTATTGCCCTACCTATGCAGGGAGTCTAGTCAGGATCGTTTGTGGGTTAATTATTGTTTGGCTGATGCATATCATCGGGCAGGTAATAATGAATATGCCATGGTGTTTATTCGACGTGCTTGGAACTTTTCAGGCCAGAATGAAAAATTTCTTCCCTTGTTGGTAATGATTCATGCAGCCGTTGGGGATATTGAATCTATAAGAGCAGTGCACAAAGCACTAGGCATGAAAAAAGCGAGCGCTGATAAAGTATCTGCGGCACTAGCTCACTTCAATTCCTGGCAATATGCATACGCTGTCCACAATAAGTCTGATGAATATTGTTACGATTTTGAGGTGCTGGATTGCATTTCCCAATTAGCCGGAAAATATGCTTTCCCTGTGCGAAGGCCGACCTCTTGGGCGAAAAGAAAAATACGCCTGGCTTATTTGATGTTTGGCATGACGCACCTGAATTCGGTTATCGTGAAAAACAGCCTGACATTTTCATCATTCCATGATGCGTCCAGATTTGAAGTGACTTTCTTTATTCCTGATCAGGCAACCTCGGTGCTTGAGAGAAAAGAGGCTGCTGAAAATATCAGGAAAATAAAAAGTATGGGGTGGAAGGTTGTTCTCGCACCGGATTCATTCTCCGAAGTGAAGAGTTTGCATGAGTTAGCCAGATTCATATATGAATCTGAGCCTGATATCTTGGTTACAAATGCGGCTTTAGCAGATTTCAGGCATTTTTATATCGCATCACTTAAACCCGCGCCTGTAGTAGTCGGCTTGTGTCAGGGTCCCCCACCGCAATATATTGCGCCCAGCTTTGATTGGAGTATTTCATGGACCAAGCATCCCATGATGGATTGCCCCACCGGATGTACATTGGTGAATGGCGCTGTGCCCTTGCCGGAGCGGAAAATCAGCAATAGTGCAGCCAAGTTGCACTTTGGGATTGCTGAACATGATCGAGTTATGATGAGTTGTGGGCGTATGTCAAAATTTCAACACCAGGGCATCTGGGTTGCAATATTGGATATGCTCCGTGTTCATCTTGAAACGCATTATGTGGTGGTGGGCCTAGATACACCACCGTCATTTCTTGAGCAACTATTGACGCCTGATATTGTCAGGCGCGTCAGGTTTATCGGCAGGGTCGATGATTATCATTCGGTGTTAAGCATGGCTGATGTTGTTATAGATACCTATCCGTCAGGGGGTGGTATGACGGTTGTGGATGCCATGGCAATGGGTATCCCCGTCGTTTCATTTAAAAATAATTATATGCGAATGTTCTCTCAAGCTGACTGGTCGCCAGCTGAGGAGTTTATGGGGATGCCGGAGCTATTGATTGAACGGGGAGATTTTGTCCAATTGGGTAACCTGCTTAATAAACTGCTGACTGACCATCAATACAGAAATGAGATGTCGGTGATGTGCAAGGAGCGAATACATCAGACCTCAGGCAAGCCTGAGAAAATGGTTCGAGATTGTGAAGCGGTGTATCTCAAGCTGTTGCAGTCACGCGCACTGGACTTCGACAGGATCAAAAATGGGCGTTAACCATGCGTGCGTATCAGGGTTAAACCATAAGATGGACAGGAAAATGGCAGCCAATCAATACATGCCCCTAGTGTCGATTGTCATCCCTGCTTATAACCATGCCAATTATCTGGATGAAGCGATCCAGAGCGTATTAAAACAAGACTACCCAAATATTGAATTGATAGTTTTGGATGACGGTTCAACAGATAACACCCGCAAAGTCCTTGAAAAATATGCTGATGCTTTTCGATGGGAGACACATAAAAATATGGGGCAAGCGAATACGCTGAACAAAGGATGGAAAATGTCCAAGGGGGAGGTCTTGTCCTACCTTAGTGCCGATGATATTTTGCTTCCTCATGCGGTAAGTACATCAATTAAATATTTGCGCGATAACACTGTATTGACCTATTGTGACTTTAATTTGATCGATCCAGATTCAAAGATTATTCGGCGCGTATTAGCACCAGAATTTAATTATTTTGACATGTTTACAAAATATATTTGTCATCCGGGGCCGGGGGTGTTTATGACAAGAAGTGCGTTCGAAAGAGCCGGACTATGGGATAGTTCATTGCGACAAATGCCGGATTATGATTATTGGTTGAGGCTCGGTTTGGTCGGTAGCTTTAAACGGATACCTGAAGTTTTGGCGGCGTTTCGAGTGCATGAAGAGTCGCAAACATACGCTAAAGCAACGGAACGAAAAGCAGATGAACCCGTGAATATTATCCGGAGATTTATTGCAACTCAGGAACTTCCACCAGAACTTAAAGAGCATTCTGATGAAGCACTAGGCAACGCTTATTTAATTTCTGCGCAATTACATATCCGCTCGCATCGTTTTGCTCGAGGAATAAAAAATTTAAAGGCGTCATTTTCTCTTTACCCTCGAATTTTCCTAAAACTGAGAACATACAGAGTGCTCTTTAACAGCATGTTCAATCATTTCATGCATAAGCTTGGAAGATTGAAAAATCGACTTTTATAACGTACTGTGTTGCGTAGGACGGTACGCAATTTCGCATGATGTGGCATGCAGACTATGTCCCTAAAAAAAAATATCCTTTCGAGCTATGTCAGCCAAATTTATGTGACGATAATCGGCATTGTAATGGTTCCTGTCTATGTGAAATATATGGGTGCCGAAGCTTACGGTTTGGTGGGATTCTTCGCCATGTTGCAGGCATGGTTTCAGTTGCTTGATATGGGATTGACACCCACTCTGTCGCGTGAAACGGCGCGATACAGGGGGGGGGCTACCGATGCGCAGAGCTTGCGCCGTTTACTGCGAGTGTTGGAGGGTATTTTCATCCTAGTGGCGATCATGGGGGCTGCAGGAATGATTCTCAGTGCCGGATTTATTGCCAGCGAATGGCTGAAAGTGCAGCAACTGCCACAGTCTGAAGTGCGGAATGCAATTATGCTCATGGCAGTTATTATTGCGCTCCGCTGGTTATGCGGTTTATATCGTGGTGCTGTTACCGGATTTGAGCGCTTGGTGTGGTTGAGTGGTGTCAATATTGCTATTGCGACGGCACGCTTTGTTCTCGTGATACCGATCTTTATTTTTGTAGGCACAAGCCCCACACATTTTTTTACGTATCAGTTGGTCATTGCCATTATTGAAGTGCTTGTCCTGGCCGTGCAAACCTATCATTTGCTTCCAAAGAAAGACTTTGGAGTAAATCTGCCATGGCAGTGGCAACCGTTGAAAGGCGTACTTCGATTTTCCCTCAGTATCGCCTTTACCAGTTCGGTGTGGGTGTTGGTGACTCAATCCGACAAACTAATACTGTCCAATCTGCTTTTGCTATCTGACTACGCCTATTTCACACTGGCTGTTTTGGCGGCTGGCGGCATTCTGATTGTCAGCACACCCATTAGCGGAGCGTTGTTGCCGCGCATGACGAAGTTGAATGCGGAAGGAGATGAGGCAGGGTTGATACGTTTGTATCGTGACGCCACTCAATTGGTTGGTATAGCCGCCGTACCTGCAGCGCTTGTGCTGGCCATCTTTTCAGAGCAGGTGCTATGGGCATGGACAGGCGATTCCATTATTGCAAGCAAGGCAGCGCCGGTGCTCACTCTTTATGCTCTCGGAAATGGACTTCTGGCACTGGCGGCATTTCCCTATTATTTGCAATTCGCCAAAGGTGATTTGAAGCTGCACCTGATTGGCAATGCATTGTTTGTATTGATATTCATTCCATTATTGATTTGGGCGGCAAATAATTTTGGTATGGTGGGGGCTGGATATGCGTGGATAATCGCCAATTTATTGCCTTTTATTGCCTGGCTTCCTGTTGTTCACCGCCGGTTTGTCAAAGGGCTACATGCGAAATGGCTGCTGGCGGATGTGTTGCCGATTGCGATATTGCCAACCACGATGGCTCTAGGATTGCGGCAATGGGTCGAATGGCCTGAATCACGGTTAATGATGGGCTTAGAGTTGGTCATGATCGGAATTGTGCTGTGCGTCGCGGCGGCAAGTGCGTCTTCATGGGCTAGGGGATTTTTCGCCAGAAAATGGCACAGTTAGATCTCGGTATAAGGAACGGTGATGAATTTGTTTGGAGCACTCCCTAAAGTTTCTGTCTGCGTGATTACCTTCAATCAGGAACGATATATACGCCAATGCCTGCAGGGCATCATGGATCAGAATACGAATTTTGATTTCGAGGTGATTGTTGGAGACGATAACTCTACCGACGGTACACGGGAGGTAGTGATAGATTTTGCTAATCGATATCCCGATAAAATTATCCCTCTGCTTTACCCGAATAAAGTTGGAGGCACGCAGAATTTTATGGAAGTGCATAACCGGGCGAGCGGGACCTATGTTGCCCATATTGATGGGGATGACATCGCCTTGCCCGGAAAGTTGCAGGCACAAGCAGACTATCTGGATGCGCATCCAGACTGTACGTTGGTTTGGCACAGAATGGAGTTATTTAACGATAATGAGACATTATGTAAGCCAAATTTACCTGATGTGAGCATGTTTGAGGGAGGCAAAGTATTGCTGAAAGATGTGCTCAAATTTGGCAGCGTTGCATATCACAGCTCGTTGATGTATCGGGCTAGTGCCAGAAAAACCAGAAAAGTAGAGGGCGATACGCTTGACTATTACTACACCGTTGAAGTGCTTATGTCTGGTTATGGAAAATATTTGGAGGGTGTTCTGGGAAGGTATCGATATAATCTCAATACCGGAATTTCCAAGAAGGGACGAGGCTAAAAATTTGTAATGAAGGTGTATGCGGAGCACTTGGATCATTACCTTTCACTTTTTCCGGAATTTCGGAGAGATATTTTTGTTAATAGCCTGATATATCTACTGGTTGAACTAAAAAATAGGAGAATGTCGGCATTTTTTTTCCTGATATTGGCAATCAGGTCATTTAGTTTTGTTTCACCAGGAAAATTTATTTCATATCTAAAGCAATTCAGACGAATTAATGCGGGGATATGAAGTGAATTATCTTAGAATTTTTTGGTTGGGAATTTATATTCTGGCTGCCATTGTAGCAGCCAGTCTTTTTGCTGCCAGAGGAATGTTAGGCGGAGATTCTGTAGGGATTCCTCTGCCAGATATTCGCACATTGATTGTGGCGACCAGTAGTGTGGTGATTTTTTACTTGATTTGGATGGGGCCAGTATTTAACGCTTTGGAAAAGCTGAATATTTCGCCTTTGGTTGAAAGGTGGAAAGAGAGCGGATTGCCAGAGGATGATAAGTTGGTTTCGATCTTTGTGCTGATTCTGCAAGGTTCTTTTTTAATTTATTGCTTTGTCGAGGGTGCCGGGGTGGCAGGATCAACTAAACGGGTTGACCTGGCGATAAAGTACGTTTGGATATTGCTTCCGGCTGATGTGATCTTTTTTGTTTATTACGCCATGTACAGGCAATCGCGCTGGTTCCTGCCCAGCCTTATTTTATACATACTTTCAAACATGATGCGGGGCTGGTTGGGTTTTTGGCTGATTATCGCCTTTTTGGAAGGCGCTTTCCGCATTCGGGAAAAAAGATTTGACTGGAAAAAAATATCATTGACGATGTCACTGTTTGTTTATGCGATTCCGTTCCTGATTGAAATTAAATGGGCAATTCGTAAATTTGGGAATGCTTATATATTGAACTGGCAAAATTTGTTCGGTGTAGTCAATAACGTTAATTGGTGGGAATCTATCGTCCGCGCTTGCGAGAGCGTGTTGATGCGTTTGCAACACTTGGACATTGTGATCAACATTATTAATAATTCTACAGCGCTTTCGGAGAAGTTACGCGGCAGGGAATTCCTTTATTTTTTTGAAGAGGGATTGCCGCAATTTACATTGGAGCGATTGTTGGGTTGGGTGCGTGTTCCGGACATTCATATCCGGCTGATTGACTATTTTGCTGTATACCCAGCAGGGAGCGGTGTGGTAAGTAATACTCATACAGGACTCGTAGGGTGGCTCTGGATCATTCCGGAATGGGCGCCTGTGTATTTGATATATGTTCTGATGTTGACCTGGGCGGGAATATGGTTGGCTAAGAAGCTTGGAGCAAACCAGGGGACGGTCGAACTCGTATGGTTTGCAGTGTTGGTGTGGGTGATGAACGGATGGTTCGGGGCGTACATAGAATTTTTGCAGGCATTGGTCGTTGTGTTAATACTCAAACTGCTCGCAGGAAAATTGAATGAGAAATCTCGAATACATTGAGATTGCTAAAGGAAGAAAAATGCAGGTAATAGCGATAACCGGTGCGTCCGGTTTCATAGGTAAACAATTAGTCACGGAGTTGGTGCGTACGGGTGAATATGAGGTTCGTGCGTTATCACGTAATCGGCAACGCGATTTGACGGAGAGCAGGTTTGCATCGGCGGTGGAGATTATAGCGGGTGATTTAAACGATACAGAGGCTTTAAGGAAGCTGCTCAAGCCAGGTTGTACAGTGATTAACCTGGCTTACCTATGGGATGGGGGTGAGGCTGAGAATCTAGCAGTTATGGGTAATCTGGTAGACGCATGCCGGGATGTGGGTGTCGGTCGATTGATACACTGCAGTACTGCCGCAGTAGCGGGTCGCGTTCGAGAAGACCGGGTTACCGAGGAGACTCCGTGTAATCCTGTATCGCAATACGGTCACACAAAACTGAAGATTGAGCAGGTGGTAGTTAAGGCGGCTGCACATCACTATTTTGATGCAGCAATTGTTCGGCCTACAGCCGTATTCGGAGCCGAAGGCGAACAATTGAAGAAATTGGCGAATGATCTGAAAATGGGCAGCCACTGGTTGAATTACGCAAGATCCTGTTTGTTCGGTACGCGCAGAATGAATCTGGTACACATCGACAATGTGGTGGCTGCGGTTGTATTCCTGATTCGATATCCCAACCCTCTCAAGGGTGAGGTATTTATAGTTTCAGGCGACGACGACCCCGACAATAACTTTGCATATATTGAGCGATTTACGTTGCGCGTTTTGGGTCTTGGCGGCTATCGCTTGCCAAGGATAAGTTTGCCGCTTTGGATACTCGCTGCTTTGCTTGCAGTGCGTGGCAGAAATAACATCAACCCCCGATGTGTTTATGATTCAGGAAAATTACGCAGGCTAGGTTATAAACCGCCCATCTCTTTGGCGGCCGGATTGGATGAGTATGCTCGCTATCACCGCTTACCTGACTCCATGAAGGGCTGAAAGTGAAGCCGATGACATTGCACATTTTAAATGTGAATGACACTCTAGACCTGAAAACGGGGGGAGGTACGGCCGAACGTACTTTTCAGATGAGTCGTTGTTTGGCTAGGCATGGCGCACATTGCGAAGTGCTGACGATAGATTCCGAGCATCTTGCCGAATCGCGGATTGAGGCGATGAAACCCGCTACGGTTTTCGTTATGCCGTGCCTCTGGAAACGGTTTAATGTGCCCAAATTGAATTGGGCGGTGATTCGGCAGCGGGTAAAAGATGCCGATGTTATTCATCTGATGGGGCACTGGAGCGTGCTCAACGCAATGGTTTATTTTATTGCACGACGGATGAGTAAGCCTTACGTTGTGTGTCCGGCAGGGGCGTTGCCTGTATTTGGGCGATCAAAATGGCTAAAACACACTTATAATTTTTTGGTGGGTAATGCCATTGTTCGCAACGCATCTGGCTGGATTGCCGTCACGAAAAGTGAATTACCCCAATTTGAAGTCTATGGAATTCCCTCACAGTCGGTGACCGTGATACCAAACGGTGTAAGCGAGGAAGATTTTTCTTCGGCGTATGACGCTAGTTTTAAGCAACGATACGGATTGCCAGAGGCGCAAATTGTCCTTTTTATGGGGCGCCTTAATTTGATAAAAGGGCCGGACATACTTTTGGACGCTTTTATCTCGGCTAGAGTAGCTTTGCCGGATGCACATCTCGTTTTTGCGGGACCGGACGGAGGGATGCTGTCTGTTTTGCAGCAGACGGTAGATCAAAATGTCCTTGGTGAATTCGTACACTTTCTGGGATATGTGGAAGGTGCTGACAAAGTGTCTGCATACCGCATGGCGAATTTGCTGGTCGTTCCTTCAAGGCAGGAAGCGATGTCTATCGTGGCAATCGAGGCTGGCTTCTGTGGTACGCCAGTGTTGCTGACTGATCAATGCGGGTTCAGTGATGTCCGGTTAGTCGATGCAAGGCTGGAAGTGCACGCCACTACGGCGGGTATTACTGCGGGTCTGATTAATCTGCTGGGCGAATCAAATAAATTGGCTGAAATTGCGCCGGTGTGGTCCAACTTCGTAAAACAGCACTATTCATGGGCCTCATTGGCCCCAGAGTATTTCAGGCTCTATCGATTCGTCCTTGAAGCAGATGCCGCATGAAACTGCTGATCGTTTCCCAATATTTTTGGCCGGAGAGTTTTCGTATCAATGATGTCGCTCAAACATTGTCGGCAAAAGGCATTGAGGTCGAGGTGCTGACCGGCAAACCGAACTATCCTGGCGGTGATGTTTTCACGGGGTATAGGGCATGGGGATGTTCGCGCGAGATCCACCACGGCATCAATATCAATCGTATTCCGTTGCTGGCCAGAGGGAGCGGTGGGTGGCGGTTGGCACTGAACTACCTGTCTTTCGTCGTTTCCGGGTTGTTGTTCGCGCCCTGGATGCTGCGCCGTAAAAAATTCGATGTGATTTTTATTTACGCACCCTCGCCAATATTGCAGGCCATTCCGGCGCTCTTTCTGGGGAAACTCAAAGGGTGTCCGGTGGTGTTATGGGTGCAGGATATGTGGCCGGAGAGCCTGTCGGCAACAGGCCATGTAAAAAACCGTATTGTCCTCAAATTGGTCGAGCAGGCAGTGCGCTTCATCTACCGGCATACTGATCTGCTTCTTGTGCAATCACGAGCCTTTGAGGAACCAATTCGTGCGTTGGCCTCCGGAACGCCTATTGCGTATTATCCCAATTCCGTGGATGAGGCTTTCGCAGTTCCGGCCAGGGGTGAGATCCCCTCAGTCGACGGTTTTGGCGCAGGATTCTCTGTTCTGTTTGCGGGTAATGTAGGTGTTGCGCAGGCGGTCGAGGTGATTGTGGAAGCCGCCTTTTTATTGAGGGGGAATGCCGATATTCACTTTGTCATATTGGGCGAGGGAAGTCGCTGGCAATGGATGAAACAGGAGGCGCAGCGGCGCGGGCTAAGTAATCTGCATTTGCCAGGCAGATTCCCGGTTGAGACCATGCCCGGCTTCATGCAAAAAGCTTCCGCGCTGCTGGTGACGTTGGCAGATCAGGAGATATTCAAGGCCACCATACCCAGCAAGGTGCAGACCTATCTGGCGGCAGGCAGACCGATTCTGGCTTGTTTGAACGGAGAGGGAGCCGACTTGGTGACCGAGGCGGGAGCAGGATTGGCCGTGCCTGCCGAAGACGCACACGCATTGGCGGAGGCTGTGTTGCGACTGTATCGCATGCCGAAGCAAGAGCAGGATGCAATGGGTGAGCGCGGTCGTTTATACTGCGCGCAGCACTTTTCACATAACAGCTTAGTCGATCAGCTGATAGTACATCTGCAATCGGCGTGTAAATAAAAAGAGAAATTCGAATGAAGATATTGGTGTTGGGTGCCAACGGCATGCTCGGAAATGCAATGATCCGGGTGTTGAGTGAGCAATCCGATTGGCAAGTGTACGGATCAGTCCGCTCAGAGGGATCAAAAAGGCTCTTTGAGCCCCGGATTGCGGAACGGCTGATAGCCGGTGTGGATGTGGAACATCACGATTCTTTGATGCAGGTTTTCAACAAGGTTCGTCCGGACGTGGTGATTAACTGTGTGGGCTTGATCAAGCAACTGGCCGATGCAGAGGATCCACTGCAGGCGATACCCATTAATTCGCTGCTACCGCACCGACTGGCCAGATTGTGTGAATTGGCTGGCGCGCGGCTGGTGCATATGAGTACTGACTGCGTCTTCTCTGGCGACAAGGGCAATTACCGTGAGTCCGATCCTTCAGATGCCAAGGATCTGTATGGACGATCTAAATATTTGGGCGAGGTGACCTATCCAAATGCCATCACTTTGCGCACCTCTATCATCGGTCATGAGCTACAGAGTGCACATGGTTTGGTAAACTGGTTTCTGGCACAGGAAAAACGCTGTAATGGCTATACCAGAGCCATTTTTTCCGGGCTGCCAACGGTCATGCTGGCGAAAATCATCCGTGATATTGTTATCCCGCGCGTTGATTTATATGGTGTGTATCATGTCGCCGCGCAGCCTATTTCAAAGTATGATTTGCTGAATTTGGTCGCTGCCATATATGGAAAAACAATAGAAATTATTCCCGCTGATCAGTTGATAATGGATCGCTCCCTTAACGCGGAACGTTTTCAGGCAGCCACGGGTTACGTTGCTCCGGCTTGGCCAGAGCTGATCAAACTAATGCATTCCTTCAAATAGGTTTAACCAGTTATGTTTAAAGATAAAATATTGATGATCACTGGCGGAACGGGTTCTTTCGGGAATACCGTACTCAAGCGATTTCTTTCGACGGCAGTGCGCGAGATCCGCATATTCAGCCGCGATGAGAAAAAGCAGGAGGAGATGCGAATTGCTCTGAATAATCCGAAGCTGAAATTTTACATCGGAGATGTTCGCGATTATTCCAGCATTTATCAAGCGATGAAAGGTGTGGATTATGTGTTTCATGCGGCTGCGCTGAAGCAGGTTCCATCGTGCGAGTTCTACCCGATGGAGGCCGTGCGTACCAATGTACTAGGCTCGGAGAATGTGATGGAAGCCGCCATTGCGCGCGGCGTATCTCGTGTGGTGATGCTGAGCACGGACAAGGCGGTATATCCAATCAATGCGATGGGCATCTCCAAGGCGATGATGGAAAAATTCATGGTGGCCAAGGCGCGCATGCAAAATGCGGGAGAAACGGTGATATGTGCGACGCGTTACGGCAACGTGATGGCTTCGCGCGGTTCGGTGATTCCCCTGTTCGTATCGCAACTCAAGGAAGGCAAGCCGCTTACGGTCACAGACCCAAATATGACGCGCTTTCTGATGTCGCTGGAAGACTCGGTAGATTTGGTGCTGTATGCGTTTGAGCATGGCAAGCAAGGCGATATTTTCGTGCAGAAGGCTCCTGCTTCTACTGTGGAAGTGCTGGCCCTGGCGCTTAAGGAATTATTCGCTAATACCAGTCAGATTCGCGTCATTGGAACACGGCATGGGGAAAAATTATACGAATCGTTGATCTCTCGCGAAGAGATGGTGAAGGCGGAAGACCTAGGCGGCTATTACCGTATTCCGGCCGATAACCGTGATTTGAATTATGCACAATTTTTCAGCGAGGGAGAGGAGAAAATATCTCATCAGGATGATTACACCTCGCACAATACCGAGCGTCTGGATGTTGAGCAGGTAAAACAGTTGTTGCTCAAACTGGATTTCATCAGGGAAGAGTTGCATGCTTAAAGTCATGACCATCGTGGGTACACGTCCTGAGCTTATTAAGATGAGCCGGGTGATCGCCGAGTTCGACCAGCATACCCAACACGTACTGGTGCACACCGGACAGAACTACGATTACGAATTGAATCAGGTGTTCTTCGAGGATTTGGGCATCCGAAAACCGGATTATTTCCTTGAGGCGGTGGGCGAGAACGCCGCGCAGACCATCGCGCGGGTGATCGAGAAATCCGATGCCGTGATGGAAAAAGAAAAGCCGGATGCCGTGATGCTGTACGGCGACACCAACTCCTGCCTGGCCGTCATCGCGGCCAAGCGGCGCAAGATACCGGTGTTCCACATGGAAGCGGGTAACCGCTGTTTCGATCAGCGTGTGCCGGAAGAGCTGAATCGCAAGGTGCTGGATCACCTGAGCGACATCAATCTGGTGCTCACCGAGCATGCTCGAGCTTATTTGATTGCGGAAGGTATCAGGCCCGAGACTATTATCAAGACCGGCTCGCACATGCGCGAGGTGCTGGATCATTATCTGCCCAAGATCGAGAAATCGGATGTACTGGAGCGTATGGGCCTGACGGCGAATAAGTTTTTTATCGTCAGCGCGCACCGCGAGGAGAATATCGATAGTCCGGAAAATATGTCTAATATGGTCGAAACGCTGAACGCTTTGGCGGATACGTATAACTGCCCGGTCATTGTGTCCACCCATCCGCGCACCAAGAAACGTCTGGACACGATGGAATTGGCCCGGCTCAATCCGCATATCCAGTTTCTCAAGCCGTTCGGCTTTTGCGATTACATCAAGCTGCAAATGGAAGCGCTGTGCGTCGTGTCCGACAGCGGCACCATCACCGAAGAAGCTTCGTTGCTCAACCTGCCTGCGATCACTATTCGCAATGCGCACGAACGCCCGGAAGGAATGGATGTCGGCACGCTAATCATGAGTGGACTGAAAAAAGAGCGAGTGCTGGATGCGGTGCGCGTCATCCTCGCTCAGCATGACAAAACCCGGAGGGTGATGCAGCCGGTTCAGGACTACGAGGCTGGCGCGGTATCCAAGCAAGTATTGCGTGTGGTGCTGAGCTATGTGGATTATGTGAATCGCACGGTCTGGTCAAAAACAGTTTAAATATGTCTGCCATGCTGGTCACAGGTGCAAGTGGTTTTGTCGGGCGCATGTTATGCGCTGAGCTGGCGCGACGCGGCCACCTCGTTCATGCAGCCCTGCGCAATCCGGCACATCCCGATATTGCCGGTTGCAGGATAGTCAAAATCTCAGGCATGGATTCCGGCACCAGCTGGGTTGACGCCTTGGACGGCATGGATGTTGTTATTCATCTCGCGGCCCGGGTGCATGTGATGAAAGACAATTCTGCCGACCCGCTATTGGAATTTCGCAAGGTCAATGTGGCCGGAACGGAGCATCTGGCGCGGTCGGCGGCGGCGAGCGGGGTTAAGCGATTCGTTTATGTCAGTTCGATCAAGGTGAATGGCGAGGGTACTTCTGATAATGGGCGTTTTACTGAGGCAGATTCGCCGGATCCGCAAGATCCCTATGGTGTTTCCAAATGGGAAGCGGAACAGGCGCTTCATCGCGTAGCCAAGGAAACCGGGCTGGAGGTGGTGATCGTCCGCCCGCCGCTGGTTTATGGCGAGGGCGTGAAAGGTAATTTTGCGCAGATGCTCAAGGTGCTGGCTCGTGGCTTGCCGTTACCGCTGGCAACTGTAAATAATCGGCGCAGCCTGGTTTATGTCGGGAATCTGGTGGATGCCTTGATTCTCTGTGCTACTCATCCCGCAGCAGTCGGGCAAACCTATCTGGTGAGTGATGGTGAGGATGTTTCGACCTCTGAGCTGTTGCGTCAGCTGGGTGCGTCGATGGGGTGTCCGGCGCGTTTATTTGCTTGTCCTGCAGTATTATTGAAGTTGGCTGGGCGTTTGACGGGCAAGGCCGATCAGGTCGAACGCCTGCTGGGTTCGTTGCAAGTGGACAGCAGCAAAATTCGCCGCGAACTTGGTTGGATTCCACCCTTTACGCTGGAATCTGGTCTGCGCACCACCGCCGAATGTCAGCGCGCCACCCTTGCTTGACAGCGTGATGCGATAACATCATGATGCAATCGTGTTTGGAGGGCTTATGCGTACGACGATTGATATAGAGGATGATGTGCTGGCAGCTGCCAAGGAATTGGCGCGTTTGCAGAACGTTTCTGCGGGGTGCATTGTTTCAGGGTTGATGAGGGAAGCCTTGGCGGGTGGTCACAGGAAAACGCTGAACGCCGGGAAAGCAGTTGCCGGTTTTAGGCCATTCCCGTCACGGGGCGTCTTGGTCACCAATGGGAAAGTGGACGAATTGCGTGATCAGGAAGGTGTTTGATGCGCGCGTTGCTGGACGTTAACGTGCTGATTGCATTGTTGGATGAAGGTCATGTGCATCACGGCCTGGCGATGTCCTGGCTGGAGCGCGAAATAAGCCACGGCTGGGCA
This sequence comes from Gallionella sp., assembly GCA_030653355.1. Lineage (GTDB taxonomy): Bacteria > Pseudomonadota > Gammaproteobacteria > Burkholderiales > Gallionellaceae > Gallionella. Next base: position 21,454 of record JAURZN010000152.1, read on the forward strand.
TCTTGTCCGCTCACGCAAAATGGATGCATACGTATCATGTCGCAGCCGAAATATCCGGGAAATGTTGCGGCTGCACAAGTCGCAGAACGGTTGGCGGAGGCTGCGAACGGGCCTGACCATGAGTTCTGGCCTGCGAATATCAGCATGTTAAATGAGGATGTGTTCGATTGGAGCCTAGTGTTGGGGCATCGGCAAGTCACGGATGTTTATCTGTTAGCACTCGCGGTGCACCATGGCGGTCGTTTCGTCACGTTTGATCGGCGTATTGTGCTGAATGCCGTAAAGGGTGCGCACAGTGAAAATTTGAAAATGTTGAGATAGTAATCTTAGGAGAGGCTGATTTATTCGGTTTTGTCGTTCCCGCGCATAAGTAGTGACTTTGCAATTGTTTTTTGATTGCTTAGTCAATCCTTAGTTGTTTCATCAGGCGTGAACCCAGTTAGATAAAGGCACTGGATCCCCGCTTTCGCGGGGATGACTAATAAATCAGCATCTACTTAGTAAATAATAAGGGGGCGCTAAAGAGATATTCAGGCATTGATGGTGGCATCATTCGATGCTATAAGATGCGTATCAATAACGGAGATAATGATTATGCGCACGACACTTGCACTTGATGATGACTTGATTGAAAAAGCTCAGGCATTTACCGGACCAATGGAAAAGACAGCCTTAGTTCGGGAAGCGCTGAAGGCCTTGATCCAGCGCGAAAGCGCCAAACGTTTGGCATTGCTCGGGGGCTCAGAACCATTGCTTGATTATGTGCCACGGCGCCAGTCCGAACCGGCATGATTC
>JAURZN010000158.1 GCA_030653355.1 Gallionella sp.
TTTCATTTCACCACAATGCAAAAAGGCTCACCTATTTCGGCAAGCCTTTTCAATATAATTTGGTGGCCCGGGGCGGAATCGAACCACCGACACAAGGATTTTCAATCCTCTGCTCTACCGACTGAGCTACCAGGCCATTTATAACACTCTGCGAAGACTGGCAGTAACGCTTCCAACCTTGAGAGCGGCGCATTATACCTGTATCCATAAAAACAGCAACACCAATGGCAAACCCCGCCGAATAACCAGCGACTCAGCCGCAGTTGTTTAGCGGCCTAGTCGAATGGCTAGTAGTTTCATCAGCGGGGTTTGCACAATTACCTGATTACCAGCGTAATCAACTTACATCATGCCTTCCATGCCGCCCATACCACCGCCCATACCGCCAGCAGCCGGCTTATCTTCAGGCAACTCGGCAACCATGCATGCCGTTGTCAGCATCAGGCCTGCGATCGATGCGGCATTTTGCAATGCGACGCGCGTCACCTTGGTTGGATCAACTACGCCCATCGCCAGCATGTCGCCATACTCGCTGGACGCTGCGTTGTAACCGTAGCTGCCTGTACCCTCAGACACCTTGTTAACAACGACAGATGGCTCATCGCCGGCATTTTGCACGATGGCGCGCAACGGCGCTTCCATGGCGCGCAGAACGATGGTGATACCTGCGTCCTGGTCATGGTTGTCGCCTTTCAGGCCGGACACAGCAACCTTGGCACGCAACAGTGCTACGCCGCCGCCAGGTACGATGCCTTCTTCAACAGCCGCACGGGTTGCATGCAATGCATCTTCCACGCGCGCTTTCTTTTCCTTCATCTCAACTTCGGTCGCAGCACCGACCTTGATCACGGCAACGCCGCCAGCCAGTTTGGCTTTACGCTCTTGCAGCTTTTCCTTGTCGTAGTCGCTGGTCGATTCTTCGGCTTGCTTGTTGATCTGGCCGATACGACCCTTGATCGCCTCTTCCTTGCCTGCGCCGTCGATGATGATGGTTGTGTCCTTGCCCACTTCGATACGCTTGGCTTGACCCAATTCTTCCAGAGTAGCTTTTTCCAGAGTCAGACCGACTACTTCAGCGATAACCGTACCGCCGGTCAGGATCGCGATGTCTTCCAGCATAGCCTTGCGACGATCGCCGAAACCAGGCGCCTTGACGGCAACGGTCTTCAGGATGCCACGGATGTTGTTGACAACCAGTGTTGCCAGCGCTTCGCCGTCGATATCTTCAGCGATGATCAGCAGCGGACGGCCAGCCTTGGCAACCTGTTCCAGGATAGGCAGCAGGTCGCGAATATTGGAAATCTTCTTGTCGTGCAACAGGATGAACGGATTTTCCATCGCAGCGATCTGACGATCCTGATTGTTGATGAAATAAGGTGACAGGTAACCGCGGTCGAACTGCATACCTTCAACGATGTCCAGCTCATCTTCCAGACCTGTACCATCTTCAATGGTAATCACGCCTTCCTTGCCGACTTTTTCCATCGCAGCAGCGATTTTCTCGCCGATCACGGTGTCGGAGTTGGCGGAGATGCTGCCTACCTGTGCGATTTCCTTGCTGGTGGTGCATGGCTTGGAGATTTTCTTCAGCTCGGCAACCGCAGCGATAACCGCCTGGTCGATACCGCGCTTCAGATCCATAGGGTTCATACCGGCTGCAACAAACTTCATGCCTTCCATGACGATGGACTGTGCCAATACGGTCGCAGTCGTTGTACCGTCACCGGCCACGTCAGAAGTCTTGGAAGCAACTTCCTTGACCATTTGCGCGCCCATGTTTTCGAACTTGTCTTTCAGTTCGATTTCTTTGGCGACAGATACGCCGTCCTTGGTAATCGTTGGGGAACCGTATGAACGATCCAGGACGACGTTGCGGCCTTTTGGACCCAGCGTGACTTTAACTGCATCGGCCAGAATGTTTACGCCTACCACCATCTTGCTGCGTGCGGCGTCGTGGAATTTTACGTCTTTAGCTGCCATGTTTTTATCTCCTAGAAATTCAGTAATCTTGAGCCAAGTTCAAAGCTAAGGTGAGGCAAGGCGGCAACGAACTCGTGACGAAGACAGTGCATCAAGCACGGCTAGGAACGAGTGAGGAAGCTAACGCAGCATCACCGACGATTTGAGCTTGGATTAGGCTTCGACTACGCCGATGATGTCATCTTCGCGCATCGTCATATATTCTTGACCGTCCATCTTGAATGCCTGACCGGCATATTTGCCGAACAATACGCGGTCGCCCACTTTAACGGTCATTGCCTGCAATTTGCCGTCATCGCCCACTTTTCCATTGCCCACGGCGATAATTTCGCCCTGATCCGGCTTTTCAGTAGCCGCATCGGGAATGACGATACCAGAAGCGGTTTTACGCTCTTCTTCCATACGCTTGACGATGACACGATCGTTCAAAGGACGAATTTTCATACTTATATCTCCTGACTCAAATGGGTTGAATTAAATGCAGAGGCGAAACACTCCGCCTGCAAGCGCTAACAATGGGGATAGCGGCTTGCAATTTCAAGGGCGTAGATAAAATTTATTTTATGACCGGCAGGGCGACTTTGTTATCTTTGCTGAACTGGTAGTCATGAAAGACGTGTTCGGCGGACAAAACCTGATAGGTACCGTCTTCGTTGCGATGTGTCGTGTCCTTGAGACGATAAGTGTAATGCCCGCAAGTCCAGAGATCATAGTTGCGCATATGCGTGCACAGACAGGTCTTGTCCGGCACAGAATACTTCTTGTTATCAGGATTGGCCGCCACCACCCGGTTATAGGCATCGATATAGGCACACCCCCCGTTACCGTCGAGCAAATAGCCATAGGCTTCGCAATTCGGGCGTATGCCCGAACCGATTGCCGGACAGCCTTTGATCATGCGCATCGGATAGCCGGTGGGCGAAATCATATTGACTTCGATATCGTCTTCGCTGGCCTTGAAGTATTCCTGCTGTACCTTTTTGGGAATGCCGCATTCGTCGGCAACGGTGAAACGCGTCGCCACCTGCACCGCAGCCGATCCCGTCTCCAGATAACTTACCGCATCGCTGCCGGTAAAAATCCCGCCTGCCGGAATAACCGGAATATCCAGCTGTTCTTTTTTCAAAAAATCCTGTATCTCGATGACGATGGTGCGCAGATCATACTGCGCCCAGTCCATGCCAAAACCCAGATGACCGCCGGCCAGCGGTCCTTCCACCACGACATAGTCAGGCAGGCGGCCTACCTTGGCATTCTTGCGCAGGAATAATTGCAATGCGCGTACCGAGGAAACGATAATACCCAGCTTCGCATCGTGAAAACGCGGGTGATCCTGCATCATCGCAAAGGAACCCAGGTGCAATCCGGCCGCCAGCGTAATCCCATCTATCCCCTCGTCCAGCGCGGCCAGCATGCGCGTACGCAGCGTTTCGCGCGGCGCGTTCATGGTGAGTTTTTCCATGCAGTTGACGAAGATCATGCCATCGCCGCGTTTGGCTTCCATGGTGCTGCGCACATGCAAACGCGTCGCTTCGGCGACTTGCGCCAGATCGAACTGCACGATGGATTTATCCACCTGCATGATGTTCAATTTATATTGCTTCTGCTTTTCACTGACAAATTTAGTCTTGTAGCGACGATCAGTCACGGTCGGCAGCATCGCATCGGAAATATGCCCGACACCGCCCAGACGCGCTGCTTCCAGAGCCAATTCCGCGGTGGAAATATCCACTCCCATACCGCCTATCATAATCGGCACCAATTCGCGCTTACCCAAGCGCAGGCGAAAATCATCTACACATTTCATTGCTGCCATCCTCCCGCTACCGCCCCTGATTCAAAAACCGGGACGTTATAAATAATTGTATTTTGTACATATAAGACGCGAAGTCTGCCACAGATGGAGCAATACTGAAAGCAAAGCAATCATTGCCGTATACGTATTGCCGAATATCCTGTCTATTCAATAACTCATGCACCGCTTACGGCAACACCACACTTCGTTGCCGCAAAAAATACTGACGCAGGTGCGCGATTTATCCCACCGCACAAACTTAGTGCTGCGCGCAAATCACAAAATTCGTTATGATTCGCCGATGCAAGAACATACTTTAACCAACGCCGATCTGATCAGTCGCAGCCTGGCTGCCGTCTGGCATCCGTGCTCGCAGATGAAACACTACGAAACTTTTCCGCTGATGCCAATCGCGCGCGGCCAAGGTGTATGGCTTTATGACTTTGACGGCAAGCGCTATCTGGACAGCGTCAGCTCATGGTGGGTGAATCTGTTCGGTCACAGCAACCCGCGCATCAATGCCGCGCTGCGCGACCAACTGGAAAAACTTGAGCATGTGATGCTGGCGGGCTTCACCCATGAACCCGTGGTCGAATTATCCGAACGATTGCGGGAACTCGCGCCTGAAGGACTGGGACATTGTTTCTACGGCTCGGACGGCGCATCGGCCACCGAAATTGCGCTCAAGATGAGCGCGCATTACTGGCGCAACAGCGGCCACCCGGACAAGACACAGTTCATCAGCCTGCAAAACAGCTACCACGGCGAGACTCTGGGGGCGCTGTCGGTCACCGATGTCGCCTTGTTTCGCGACGCCTATGGCGCGCTAATCCGGCAACATGCGACCGTCATCAGCCCCGACTGGCGCAATGCCGAAGGCGGAGAAACTGCCGAAGCGTATGCGCTGCGCTGCGCCGAGGCACTAAAAACCCATCTGTACCACCATCATCACCAGCTTGCCGCCTTCATCATCGAACCGCTGGCACAAGGCGCAGCGGGCATGGCGATGTACCACCCGGCTTATTTGCGTCGCGCCCGCGAGCTATGCGATGAATATGGCGTACACCTGATCGCCGACGAAATCGCGGTCGGCATGGGCAGGACGGGGACGATGTTTGCCTGCGAGCAGAGCGGCATCAGCCCCGATTTTCTACTCATCTCAAAAGGCATCACCGGCGGCTATCTACCGCTATCCATCGTGATGACACGCGACAACATCTACCAGGCCTTCTACGCCGACGAGACGGCGCGCGGTTTTTTGCATTCGCATTCCTATACCGGCAACCCGCTGGCCTGCCGCGCCGCGCTGGCCACGCTGGATATCTTTGCGCAGGATGACGTACTGAACGCCAACCGCGCCAAAACCACCCTTTTCAACGACATCTTCCAGCCATTGCGCGAACACCCGGCAGTGTATAACTGGCGCAACACCGGCATGATCTGGGCGTTTGAAGTAGCGACACCCCACGGCGATTTCGCCCAGCGTTGCTTCACGCTGGGCTTACAGCACGAACTGCTGCTGCGTCCAATGGGCAACACCGTCTATTTCATGCCACCCTATGTGATCAACGAAGACGAGATACAACTGCTTACCACCCGCACCCTGACCATCCTGGCGGCACTCACATGAGACGCCTCGCACCCGCACTATTCGCCCTCTGCCTCGCCGCAGGCGCGCTGGCCACCCCCCTGCCCGCGACCGTCCGGCAAGAACTGAAAACAGCGGGCATCCCGCAATCCGGTGTTGCCATCGTGGTGCAGGAAGTCGGCAAGCACAGACCGCTGCTGCGCCTCAACGCCGCACAGGCTATGAATCCGGCTTCGACCATGAAGCTGCTCACCACTTTTGCAGCACTTGACATGCTCGGCCCCGCCTATACCTGGAAGACCGAGGCGTATCTGGACGGCACGCTGGATAACGGTGTGCTGGATGGCGACCTGATCATCAAGGGCTATGGCGACCCCAAGTTCACCATCGAACAATTCTGGCTGTGGCTCGCCGAGCTGCGTTCGCGTGGATTACGCGAAATACGCGGCGATCTGGTGCTGGATCGCAGCTACTTCGACCTGCCGCCCTTTGATTCTGGCGCTTTCGACAACGACCCGGTACGCGCCTACAACGTAGGCCCGGACGCACTGCTGCTCAATTTCAACACCTTGCGGCTGCGCTACCTGCCAAACGGCAAGGCGCTCAACGTTGTTACCGAACCTCTTCTGGACGGAGTTACGCTGGACAACCAGCTCGCACCGCAACCGTCCGGCAGCTGCCGCAACTGGGACGACGGCATCCTCGTCGAGACTGGTGACAGCATCGTATTTCAGGGCGGTTATCCGGCCGAATGCGGAGAACGTGCGCACAACCTCAGCCTGATGCCGCACACCCGCTATACCGAGACCATATTCCGCGCACTGTGGAAGCAGCTGGGCGGCACGCTGCAAGGCGAACAGCGCGCAGGCATCGTTAGCACTGGCGCACAATTGTTCTCCACGCATCGTTCCGAACCGCTCGGCTCCACAATCCGTGATATCAACAAATACAGCAACAACGTCATGGCGCGGCAAGTATTTCTGAGTCTGGGCGCCACCCCGCCCTTCACACCCCCTGCGAATATGGAGAATGAGGCGGTATCGGACCGCACGCCCGTCCTCACCGGCGAGCGACTATCCCTAGCACGCAGCATACAGACCGTACATGACTGGCTGAGCCGGCAACAACTGGATTACCCTGAACTGGTGCTGGAAAATGGCTCCGGGCTGTCGCGCATCGAACGCATCAGCGCTGCCCATCTGGCAACCTTGCTGCAACGCGCAGCCGTTCATCCGCTAAGCGCCGAATTTCAAGCCTCACTGCCAATACTGAGCGTGGATGGCACGATGCGCAAACGACTAAATGGGAGTTCGGCTTCCAGCCACGCACACCTTAAAACCGGATCACTCGAAGGCGTCAAGACGCTGGCGGGCTATGTCCGCTCAAAATCAGGCAGGGAATGGGTGGTGGTGTTTTTTATCAGTCACCCGAACGCAAAATACGGCAAGGACGCGCAGGACGCGCTGATCGAGTGGGTGCAAATACGGCATTAAAACGGTAAAAGCCACGCCGCTCGTCGACGGGAGCTCGCTCCCCTGGCACTTACATAAATCCAACGACATCAGTTAAAATCGTGTCACAAACCCGGTATCGGTCATCTCAAATTAAAACAGATCTATGCTCCCCGATGCGACCTCTTTCAACACCCCTTCCTTGACCAGCGTATCGTAGTGACAGACGCGATTGCGGCCTGCATTCTTTGCTGCGTACAGTGAACTATCTGCACGGCTGATCACCTCCTGAGGGAGCACGCTTGGATCTGCGCCGCTGAAACCGATACTGATGGTGACATGACCCACCTGCGGGAACTCGAATTGTGCCAAGGTGTCCCGTGCGCGATCGAAAGCCCGCGTGGCCGCATCAAGGTCATTGGCTGCGATAATGGCAATGAACTCTTCACCGCCGTAGCGATAGAGCAAATCAGACTGTCGAAATGACCTCTCAAGCAAACGTGAAACCATTATCAGCACTTCATCGCCGATGATATGCCCATAGGTGTCGTTAATTTTCTTGAAATGATCAACATCTATTACGCCCAGCCAGAAGGTATGCGGTATTTCGGTACGCTGCGAATCTTCATGGTTAGAGGCTTTTTCACGCATCTGTGCCGACAACAGGTTCCATAATCGGTCGAGATTGATTTCAAGCGAGTAGCGGTTAAACAGGCCCGTGAGTTGATCGCGCTGACTGGTATCGAGCAACTCATAATAATTTGAAAAAACGTCGAGCGTGCCGTTGATAATGGAATCTTCGACGGGCGTCGTTCCACAGTCACGCTGGAAGACAAAGAACCCCCGCAATACGCCACCGCCACGCAGGGGATAACAGATGAGCCAATCGTTCCCGACTTTGCGGCTGCTTGGCTTGCCTAGCATACGCACGCTATCTAGCAACTCCATGACGTCTTTGGGAATATTCCTGTCATTGGTCACTTCCTCGACGCGCTCTTTGACGCGATGCGTTCCGCTCCCTTCCGTTACCACCATACGGCTATAATTCAGCGAACGTAAAATCCCGCCATTGTCGTCAACCCGATAAAGAGAGGTCTCCAGCACGCCGAGGAGCGGACCCAGTGTGCGCAGCAGGCTCTGCTCCACCAGATAAGTATCGCGAATCGCGGTCATCGTCCCGAGCGTTTTTAATACGCCCTGCAACCCGGAGGTAGTAGTTTGCTTTCTTAAATCGGTCATTTTTATCGTCCGTTGTTCGCGTTCTGTAAATAATTATTTTGAGTATGGTCGCGAGTTTAACACCCCCCCACGCAGTCAACAGATAAAGAGTAATAAGCAATGGCGCGGTCGCTTTGATCTGCTTTAATCACGGCAGGCACGCTACAATTTACAGACCCAATTCGCTCCACATCGCATCCACCCTAGCCTTCACCGCTTCATCCATCACTATGGTCGTACCCCATTCGCGCTGTGTCTCGCCCGGCCATTTGTTAGTCGCATCCAGCCCCATCTTGCCGCCCAAACCTGATACCGGGCTGGCAAAATCGAGATAATCGATCGGTGTGTTCTCGACCAGCAGGGTGTCGCGCACCGGATCCATGCGGGTGGTGATCGCCCAGATCACCTCCTGCCAGTTGCGGATATCGATGTCTTCATCCACCACCACGATGAACTTGGTGTACATGAACTGCCGCAGATAAGACCAGATGCCGAACATCACGCGCTTGGCATGCCCGGCATATTGCTTCTTGATGCTGACGATGGCCATGCGATAACTACAGCCTTCCGGCGGCAGATAAAAATCTTCTATCTCAGGAAACTGCTTCTGCAGCAGCGGCACGAACACTTCGTTGAGCGCCACGCCGAGCATCGCCGGTTCATCCGGCGGCTTACCGGTATAGGTGGAATGGTAAATCGGGTCGCGACGCATCGTGATGCGTTCTATGGTAAACACCGGAAATTTATCCTGCTCGTTGTAATAGCCGGTATGGTCGCCGTATGGCCCTTCCATCGCCATTTCACCAAGATGAATCACGCCTTCCAGCACGATTTCAGCTGAGGCGGGAACTTGCAAATCGCTGCCCAGACATTTCACCAGCTCCGTCTTGCTGCCGCGCAACAATCCCGCGAACTGATATTCAGACAGACTGTCCGGCACAGGCGTGACCGCACCCAATATGGTCGCCGGGTCAGCACCGATCACCACGGCGACCGGAAACGGCACACCGGGGTTTGCCTGACAATGATCGCGAAAATCCAGCGCCCCGCCGCGATGCGCGAGCCAACGCATGATGACCTTATTCGGCGCTATGACCTGCTGGCGATAGATGCCGAGATTCTGACGCGATTTAGCAGGGCCTCTGGTCACTACCAACCCCCAGGTAATCAGCGGCGCGACATCGCCCGGCCAGCAGTGCTGGATGGGCAGCCTGGACAAGTCCACCTCAGCACCTTCCCAGACCACATCCTGACAGGGCGCAGCAGACACCACTCTGGGCGACATGCTCAACACCTGCTTGAGCACCGGCCATTTATCCCATGCATCTTTCAGACCTTTAGGCGGCTCAGGTTCTTTCAGATAGGCCAGCAACTTACCCACCTCGCGCAATGCTCCGGTAGTTTCCTCTCCCATACCCAGCGCCACGCGGCGCGGGGTGCCAAACAGATTGGCAAGCACAGGCATCGTGTGCCCGGCCACATTCTCGAACAATATCGCCGGACCTTGCGCGCGCAACACCCGGTCGCATATCTCGGTCATTTCCAGATGCGTGGAGACCGGCGCGGTCACGCGCTTCAATTCGCCAATTTTCTCCAGCTGCGCGATAAAATCACGCAAATCACGGTATTTCATAACAACTCCCTGGCTTTTAGCTTGTAGCTCGTAGCTGGTAGCCAACCCCGGTTTTGCTACCCGCTACAAGCTACTGACTACCCGCTTAATAAAACTTCTTCTCGCCTTCCGGCCTGGTCTTGAAGCGCTTATGCAGCCAGAAATACTGTTCCGGCATTTCCAGTATGCGTTGCTCGATGAATTCGTTCATGCTGCGCGCATCGGCGACGGCATCGCCGCTCGGGTAATTCTCCCACGCGGGATAAAAGGTCAGCACATACCCCTCGCCGCCCGGCAATATCCGCGTGACGCTGGGCACGACTTTCGCGTCAGCCATCTGCGCGATGCGTGACACCGAGGTCATGGTCGCTGCAGGCACACCGAAGAAGGGAATAAACACGCCATCCTTGACCCCCTGATCCTGATCGGGCGGATAGATGAACGGCATGCCCGCGCGCATACCCTTGAGTATGGGACGCAGCCCCTGCTGACGCGAATAGAGGTGCTGTTTGCGGAACCGGGCGCGCTTCCTTAACAGCAGGTCGGTCAAATAAAGGTTCTTCTGGTTGGCATACATACACACCGTGTCGGCATGCTGTGCGACCCATTGTCCGCCCGCATCCATGCCGATGAAATGCGGCGTGAGCAATATCGCCGATTTGTCTCTAATAGCCTCAAAATGCTCGACACCCTCGACGCGTATCAGGCTGCGGATGCGTTCGGCGCTCGACCACCACAAAATGCTGCGCTCAATAATGCCGCGACCAAACATCTTGAAATGATCGCGCATCAGTTTCTTGCGCGCTTGATCGCTCATATCGGGAAAACACAGCTTCAAATTAATTTCACCCACGCGACGGCGCTCCGCAGCCAGCAGGAAAAGCAGCATCCCGACACCCTTGCCGATGGCGACGATGAGGCGAAACGGCAGCCAGTGTATCAACCACAAAATAAAAACACCCAGCCTCACCAGCATCACGACTCCCTGAGCGCCTGCGTTACTCCGGCAGGCACTTTATAACGGTTATAGCTCCATAGATATTGCGCGGGAAACTGACGAATCAGACACTCCAGCGCACTGTTGATTTGCTGCGGAACCGGCAGGGAGAAGTCCAGCATCATCGGCTCGATACGGATAAGATAACCGCGCGTCTGCCGTTCGGCACTGGCCAGCAACACCGATGCACCACTGGCTTGCGCCAGCCTGCCAACCAGCGTCATGGTATAGGCGGGACGACCAAAAAAATCCGCCCACTCGCCTTCTCCCACGCTGGGCACCTGATCCGGCAGCAAGCCTATAGCCTCACCGCGCCTGAGCGCCTTGTACAACAGCCGAACGCCGCTTACATCCGCTTTGGCCAGCCTGACCTGTCCGCGCTCACGACCACCGCGCATTACGCCTTCCAGCCAGCCCAGTCTGGGTGGGCGGTAGAGCACGGTAATCGGCAAGTGTTGCGCCATATACAGCGAGGCAATTTCGAAACAACCCAGATGCGGCGTCAGGAAGATGATGCCCTTGCCTCGCGCCCGTGCGGCTTCGACATGTTCCATTCCCCGGCACTCCGACACGTTGCTTACCACGGCATCGTAGGGCCTGCACCATATCCAGGGCAATTCGACCAGGCTTTTGCCCGCTTCTGCGATACTCGCAGACAGCAGGCTGTCGTCCAGAGAAAAACCTGCCTGTTGTAAGTTCTCCCGCATGCGTGCTGCATACTGCCCTGACATCGTATAGGTCAGCCGACCAAGCAGTGCACCCAGGCGATGCACAACGCTCAGTGACAGTAAAGATAACAAGCGAAATATAATTTTTAAGAAAAGATGGGTCATGTGTGGCAATGCTACCAAGTTTTATGCAATTTGATAGAATGCTGTTCTTTTAAATTATTCGATAATTGAGCGAGGGGCCATGAGCGAATTTCTATTTACGTCCGAATCTGTATCCGAAGGCCATCCTGACAAAGTTTCAGATCAAATCTCTGATGCCATTCTGGATGCGATTCTAGCGCAAGACCCGTATGCGCGGGTAGCGGCTGAAACACTGACCAATACCGGCCTGGTGGTTCTGGCTGGCGAAATCACCACCACCGCCAATGTCGATTACATCCAGGTCGCGCGCAACACCATCAAGCGCATCGGCTACGACAACACCGAATACGGCATCGACTACAAGGGTTGTGCGGTATTGGTAGCCTATGACAAGCAGAGCCCGGACATCGCGCAGGGCGTGGATCGCGCCTCCGACGACTATCTGAATCAGGGCGCGGGCGATCAGGGACTGATGTTCGGTTACGCCTGTGACGAAACGCCGACGCTGATGCCACTGGCGATTTATCTGGCCCATCAGGCGGTACAGCGTCAGGCGCAATTGCGTCACGACGGCCGCCTGCCATGGCTGCGTCCGGATGCCAAATCGCAAGTTACGATTCGTTACGTCGATGGCAAGCCGCATTCCATCGACACCGTGGTGCTTTCGACGCAACACGCGCCGGAAATGACACTGGAACAGATCCGCGAAGCCGCCATCGAAGAAATTATCAAGCCGATACTGCCTAAGGAATTGATCAAGGGCAACATCAACTTCCTGGTCAATCCGACCGGTCGCTTCGTCATCGGCGGCCCGCAAGGCGATTGCGGCTTGACCGGCCGCAAGATCATCGTGGACACCTACGGCGGCGCAGCTCCGCATGGCGGCGGCGCGTTCTCCGGCAAGGATCCTTCCAAAGTAGACCGTTCCGCTGCGTACGCAGGTCGCTATGTCGCCAAGAATATCGTCGCCGCAGGTCTGGCCAGCAAGTGCCTGGTGCAGGTTTCCTATGCGATCGGCGTGGCCAAGCCGACCAGCGTAATGGTGGACAGCTACGGCACGGGCAAAATCTCCGACGACAAGCTGACCGAACTGGTGCTGCGTCATTTCGACCTGCGCCCGAAAGGCATCGTCAACATGCTCAACCTGCTGCGCCCGATCTACGAGAAGACCGCTGCGTACGGCCACTTCGGCCGCGAAGAACCGGAATTCACCTGGGAAAACACAGATAAGGCAGCCGCGCTCCGCGCGGATGCAGGTCTGTAAGACCGGAGGCGTAGCGCCTTATCTGTGTTTCGAGGAGGCGTCAGCCGACTCAAAATATTGATAAACGTCAGACAAAAATAAGGCCACATCCATAATGAACATGGATGTGGCCTTATTGTTTTAAAATCGACCTTGGCACAAATCAACCATCGAGCGAGCCATGCTAAAAAAAATTCCGGTCAAACAACTGCGCTTGGGCATGTACATACATGAGCTAGGCTGCTCGTGGATGGAGCATCCGTTCTGGAGCAAAACTTTCCTGCTGGATGACCCCAAAGACCTTAGCACTCTTCTCTCCACACAAATCAAAATAGTCCATATAGACACATCAAAAGGCCTTGATGTTGAAATTCAGGAGAGAAGCACTAGCAGTTGCACTGACGATTCATGCACACCAAGCGACACGGACAATTGCAAAAAATGCTGGCGATTAAACCCTGAGCAGGCATACAAAACCGAACCCGCAGTGGAAATAAGCCCGCCCCCTGTTGCTACCGTGCCACGAGTCAGCACCGCTCAAGAAGTGGATCGCGCCGCTCTCATTTGCGCACAATCAAAACAAGCCGTCGCCTCAATGTTTCAAGAATCGCGCATGGGACACGCTTTAAATACAGAGGAAGCGTTAAGCGTTGTCGATGAAATATCCAACTCCGTATTGCGCAATTCGGGCGCGCTGATCAGCCTGGCTCGCCTGAAGAACAAAGACGACTACACCTACATGCACTCAGTGGCCGTTTGCGCACTGATGGTTTCACTTGCGAAACAACTCAAACTAGACAGCGAACAAATCCGTCAGGCTGGGCTGGCCGGACTGTTGCATGACATCGGCAAGATGATGATTCCGCCCGAAATACTCAACAAACCCGGAAAATTGACTGATGCAGAGTTTCTCAGCGTAAAAAATCATCCGAGCGAAGGACACAAGATGCTGCTGGAAAGCGGAGTGACAAGTGACATGACGCTGGATGTCTGCCTGCATCACCACGAGAAGACGGATGGCAGCGGCTATCCCGAACACCTTGCCGATGAACAAATCAGTCTTTATGCCAAGATGGGCGCAGTATGCGATGTGTATGACGCGATCACATCCAACCGTCCCTACAAAAACGGCTGGGAACCCGCCGATTCGCTACGCAAGATGGCGGAGTGGAGCAATGGCCATTTTGACCAGCGCATTTTCGAAGCATTTGTACACAGCATCGGCATTTATCCGATCAGCTCGCTGGTACAGTTGGGATCAGGCCGTCTGGGGGTCGTCATTGAACAATCTGAGAAATCACTGCTGACACCCATCGTGAAGGTGTTTTTCTCCATAAAATCAAATTGCCGAATCCAGCCTGAGATCATGGATTTGTCTCTGGCTGGCTGCAAAGACAAGATCACTTCCTTCGAAGATCCCGCAAAATGGAACATCCCCGACATCCATGAATTGTGGAGCGGCATAGTAGCCACCCACTGAAAAACCACCCTCTTAGCAAAAAATTCTTTTTACGTTTATAATCCGCATCCTCCGAGAGGTGCTGCAGCGGGTTTGAACGCCCCCGTCAGGCTCGGGAAGTGATTCTGTATCAACGGCACCTATTCATTAACCAATACAATGAATGGAGTTTTTATGAACGCTGTTGCAAACGGATTCACCGACTATATCGTCGCCGACATGTCACTGGCCGCATGGGGCCGCAAAGAACTGGCAATCGCCGAGATCGAAATGCCCGGCCTGATGGCCATCCGCAACGAATACGCAGCCAGCCAGCCGCTCAAGGGCGCACGCATCACCGGCTCCTTGCACATGACCATCCAGACCGGCGTGTTGATCGAGACACTGACCGCACTGGGCGCAGAAGTGCGCTGGGCTTCTTGCAATATCTATTCCACACAGGATCACGCGGCTGCCGCCATCGTTGCGACCGGCGTGCCGGTATTCGCAGTTAAAGGCGAATCCCTGACCGACTACTGGGATTACACTCACCGCATCTTCGAGTGGCCAAATGCTGCGAATGGCGAAAAAGTCCTGTCCAACATGATTCTGGACGACGGCGGCGACGCAACTCTGTTGCTGCATCTGGGCGCACGCGCCGAGAAAGACGCATCGCTGCTGAACAATCCGGGCTCCGAAGAAGAAATCTGCCTGTTCAATTCAATCAAGGCCAAGCTGGCTGTTGACGGCACATGGTATTCGACACGTCTGGCCGCAATCATGGGCGTGACCGAAGAAACCACTACCGGCGTACATCGTCTGTACCAGATGCATGAGCGCGGCGAACTGAAATTCTCTGCGATCAACGTCAACGACTCCGTTACCAAGTCCAAATTCGACAACCTGTACGGTTGCCGCGAATCGCTGGTTGATGCAATCAAGCGGGCAACCGACGTGATGATCGCGGGCAAAATCGCGGTTATCGTCGGTTACGGCGATGTGGGCAAGGGTTCGGCACAGGCGATGCGCGCGCTGTCCGCGCAAGTCTGGGTTACAGAAATTGACCCTATCTGCGCCCTGCAGGCGGCGATGGAAGGCTACCGCGTAGTGACCATGGATTACGCCTGTGAGCATGGCGATATCTTCGTCACCACTACCGGCAACTACCATGTCATCACCCATGATCATATGGCGAAGATGAAAAACAACGCCATCGTTTCCAACATCGGTCACTTCGACAACGAGATCGATGTCGCTTCCCTGAAGAAATACCAGTGGGAAAACATCAAGCCGCAAGTCGATCACGTAATCTTCCCCCCTAGCGAGGACAAGCCGGACGGAAAACGCATTCTGTTGCTGGCCGAAGGTCGTCTGGTCAACCTGGGTTGCGGTACCGGCCATCCGTCCTACGTGATGTCGTCTTCGTTTGCCAACCAGACCATCGCGCAGATCGAACTGTTTACCCGCCTCGACCAGTACCCTGTCGGCGTTTACACACTCCCCAAGCATCTGGATGAGAAAGTTGCACGTTTGCAACTGACTACGCTGAATGCGCAACTGAGCGAATTGACCGACCAGCAGGCCGCTTACATCGGCGTACCCAAGAACGGCCCTTACAAGGCTGATCACTACCGCTACTAAAAACAGGGCTGAGGGCTAAGGATTGAGGATTGAGTTAAAAGCGAAGCAACTGGCTTTCCTCAATCCTCGATCCAATATCCTGAATTTCCAATCCTCGCTCCTCAATCCTGATTAAGGAGTCCTACTTGAAACTCATCCTGATCTGGATACTGAATGCGCTGGCGCTGATTGCCGTCGCCAATTTTGTGCCCGGCATCCATGTAGGCGGATTCACTGCCGCGCTGGTCGCTGCACTCCTGCTTGGTCTGGTCAACACACTGATCCGCCCCTTGCTGTTATTGCTCACCTTGCCGGTGACCCTGCTAACGCTTGGGTTATTTATCTTTGCAATCAATGGATTGCTATTCTGGTTTGTCGGCTCCATACTGCGCGACTTTAGCGTCGACAGTTTCTGGCATGGCATACTGGGCGCCTTGCTGTACAGCCTGTTTACCTGGGCGATGACATCTGCAGCCGCACAATTGATGAGAAAATAATGCAAATACATTTTTCGGGCAAATCTACCCGCAAGGAGCAGGCCGGGGGTGCCCCGATGCTTCCGCATCGACCCTTCCGCTCGCGGTGTCGCGTGCTCGCTCAATCCTCGCCTATCTTGGCGATATGTGGCTACGTATTATGTATGCTTTCAAGTCTTCGCCGAAACTTGCATTTTCTCGTCTTTCGTTGCGCGGCTCCTTGCGCTTCATCCCGAAATTCTGAATTTATTGAGGTTTATTAATGAATCACTCACCTATCAGTTTCGAATTTTTCCCGCCTCAAACCAATGAAGGCGTGGAAAAACTCACCCTCGCACGCGGCAAACTCGCCGCGCTCAATCCCGAATTCTTTTCTGTGACCTTCGGCGCGGGCGGCTCCACCCGCGATCGCACGCTGGAGACCGTCACGCAAATCAAGGCCGAAGGTTTTGATGCCGCACCGCACCTTTCCTGCGTCGGCTCCACCCGCGAAAACATTCGCGCGATTCTAAAAACCTACCAGGATGCCGGAATCCGCCGCATCGTCGCATTGCGCGGCGATCTGCCGTCCGGCATGGCCACAGCCGGTGAATTCCAGTATGCCAACGAACTGGTGGAATTCATCCGCGCCGAAACCGGTGATCATTTCCATCTTGAAGTCGCGGCCTACCCAGAATTTCACCCGCAAGCGAAATCGGCGCATGACGATATTCTCAACTTCAAGCGCAAGATCGATGCGGGTGCGAATTCTGCCATCACGCAGTATTTCTACAACGCAGACAGCTATTTCCACTTCGTGGACGAATGTCAGAAACTGGGCATCACCGCCCCCATCGTGCCGGGCATCATGCCCATCGTGCGTTTCTCGCAGCTGGCGCGTTTTTCGGATGCCTGCGGTGCGGAAATTCCGCGCTGGATGCGCAAGACAATGGAAGGCTTCGGTGACGACAACGAATCAGTACAGGCCTTTGGCCGCGACATCGTGAACCGCATGTGCGAAAGACTACTGGCGGGCGGCGCACCTGGACTGCATTTCTATACGCTTAACCAATCTGCGCCCTGCATCAGAATTATAGAAGGACTATCCTTGTGAGTCAGTTACGCGCACCAGAGCTATTATTGCCCGCAGGAACTTTGGACAAGATGCGCGCCGCCTACGCCTTTGGCGCAGATGCCGTATATGCCGGGCAACCGCGCTACAGCTTGCGGGCGCGCAACAACGAATTCAAGATGGAAGAGTTACAGATCGGCATTGTCGAGGCGCATGCGCTGGGTAAGAAGCTGTTCGTCGCCAGCAACCTGATGCCGCACAATGCCAAGGTAAAAACCTATATGGCTGACATGGCACCGGTCATCGCGATGAAACCGGACGCACTCATCATGGCCGACCCGGGGCTGATCGCGATGGTGAGGGAGCGCTGGCCGGAAGTGCCGGTACATCTGTCGGTGCAGGCCAACACCGTCAATTACGCGGCGGTAAAATTCTGGAAGTCGCTGGGGCTGACCCGCGTGATACTGTCGCGCGAGTTGTCGCTAGATGAGATAAAGGAAATACGTCAGGAATGCCCGGACATGGAACTGGAAGTGTTCGTGCACGGCGCGTTGTGCATCGCCTACTCGGGGCGCTGTCTGCTGTCAGGCTATTTCAACCATCGCGATGCCAATCAGGGCACCTGCACCAATTCCTGCCGCTGGGATTACAAGATGGACAATGCCGAGGAAAACGGCACAGGCGACATTGAAAAAATCGACTTCGATTTCGACAAGGCGCTGAGCAATTCCGCGCTGTCCGATTGCGGCGAACAAAAACGTCACCCGATGGCCGACCGTGTCTATGTCATCTCACGGCAGGATCACCCGGGTGAACTGATGCCGGTGATGGAAGACGAGCACGGCACCTATATCATGAATTCCAAGGATCTGCGCGCGGTGGAGCATGTCGAAAGACTGGCCAAAATCGGTATCGATTCGCTGAAAGTCGAGGGTCGCACCAAGTCCATCTACTACGTCGCGCGCACCGCGCAGGTCTATCGTCAGGCCATCGACGATGCGGTTGCCGGTCGTCCGTTCAACTACGGCCTGCTGGGCGCGCTGGATGCGCTGGCCAATCGCGGCTATACCGATGGTTTTTACGAGCGTCACCATACCCACGAACAGCAGAACTACATGCGCGGCCATTCGGAGAGCACACGCCAGCAGTATGTCGGCGACATCGTGTCCTGTGCGGGAGGTTATGCAGAGATCGACGTCAAGAACCGCTTCAGCGTCGGAGACCGGCTGGAAATTATCCACCCCAACGGCAATCAGATCATCGAATTAACCGAGATGCGCGACAAGAAGGGCGAACCGATCACTGTCGCCCCCGGCAGCGGCCATCGCGTGCAGATACCAATGCAAGGCGATATGACGAAGGGGATGATTGCGAGATTTTTGTAATCGTACAATTCCAACGTCCCGCGACCGCAGCAACGCGGCGAAGGACGCCACGTAATTAGGAAGAAACAACATGATCTTTTCCAATCTCTCTCAACACGCCCGCTACGAAGAACTGCATCCGCTGTTTGCGCGCGCATTCAAATACATGCGGGACAACGACCTGTATGCGTTCGCACCGGGGCGTTACCACATTGAGGGAGACGATCTGATCGCCATCGTCGAACATGTGTCGGGACGCACGCGCGAGATGGCGCGTCTGGAGGCACACCGGCATTACATAGACATTCAGCTGCTGCTGGACGGCGATGAGACGATGGGCTGGAAACCGCTGGCGGATTGCTATAACCCGGTGGGCGAGCACAGTATCGAACGCGACATTCTATTCTTTCTCGATGCGCCCGCCTCGTGGATTCCCGTGCCACCCGATCATTTCTGCATCTTTTTCCCCGAAGATACGCATGCGCCGCTGGTGGGAGATGGCCCGATCCGCAAGGTGATTTTCAAGATTGCCGTCCAGGACGAATGACTTACTGAGCCAGGCCGGGAAAGATACCGTACTCCGAAGTGCAGGTGCAGCCACTGCCGACAGGCAGCGCAATCATCATCGGACAGGAACCATACTGCGTCACACACTCGCTCGCGATAGTCTGCTGAGGCAGCGACCCTGATCGCTGTGCCGGCGCACTCATCTGCTTTTCCGGAACGGCAGGCGGATACTGCAAAACATCGGGTTGCGGCTCGGTTTGCGTTTCCGTGTTCACCGGAGCAGGACTGTCATGAGCTGCATTCGGCTCAGCGTCCTGGCTCATCCCGCCCAGCGAGGCCAGTATCATCAGCACAGAGAACGCCGATGCGACGACTGCCCAGCCCCGGCCTCTGGCCGCGCCATGCAAGGTATCATTCAGGGCGGAGTAACCTAGCAGCAGTGCCGGAATGCCCAGAACGACGATCGCCCCCAGATGCGCGTCTTTATCCAGCGCCCCGCCAAACGCCAGAACATTAATCGCAATCAGGATCAGGCTTGCAATCGCCTTACGGCTGAAATGCACGTCAGACACCTCGTCTGCCTTTTTGACCAAAGTAACCGGCTTTGCCACACCCCCGCCCTGCTGTTTCCTGAACTCAAAAAAGAACTGCAATCCGCACAGCACCGCCTCCAGAACAAGCAAGCCATAAATGAGTGGCTTTAACTCCCTGATTGTGTCGACATCCGCTCCCGCCAGAAAAGCGAACATGAGCAGCATCAATAACACTGCCATCAGCAAAAATGGGTAATTTTTCAGGTAGCCAACAATCTGGGCTATGATTTTTGCATTCGAATCGACGTCCGTTTGTTTGTTTTCCATTTCATTTCACCCGTGATGATATGTTCATGAACTGCCGCAGGCGGGCAGCACTACAGAACCGGCATAGCGGACGAAATACTAACGCGAGGGCATAGTCACCCGCGGGTTTATCGGTGTAAAAATTCTTTACACTGTCCATTCGAAATCACTCCGCAGCGGCGCTTAAATACATCCGGCAAGGTTATAATCCACACCTGCGATCAATCATTCCTTAACGTCAGACAGGATTCCAGCCATGGCAAACAAACAATTCATTCAGACCCCTGACGCACCCGCTGCGATCGGCACCTATTCACAGGCAATACGCGTGAATGACACCGTGTATCTGTCTGGCCAGATCGGCCTCGACCCCGCCACCATGCAGATGGTGGAAAGCATAGATGAGCAGATACACCGCGTATTCCAGAATCTGCGCGCCGTGGCTAATGCAGCCAACAGTGATCTCAACGATCTGGTCAAACTGAACGTGTATCTCATCGACTTGAAAAACTTCGCCAAGGTCAATGAAATCATGGCGGGCTATTTCCAGCAGCCCTATCCGGCGCGTGCCGCCGTAGGCGTATCCGCCCTGCCGCGCGGCGCACTGGTCGAAATGGACGGTATTTTAGTTATTGGCTAAGCTAGCCAAGCTGGTATAAACTTCACCTATCTTTCCCATCCTGCCAAGGAGTCATGCCATGCAATGCAACATACTCGAGGCCAAGAACCAACTCTCCCGATTGGTGCAGGCCGCATTGGCAGGAGAAGATGTCGTCATCGCAAACAATGGCGTACCTGTCGTCAGACTGGTTAAAGTGGCTACACAAGAATTCACTCGCAAACCAGGGGCGTGGTCTGCGCTACCCAAGCCAGAAGCGGATTGGGACTCACCCTCTACCAATGCGTCTGTTGCTGATGCCCTTGCTGCGGAAAATTTACTTTGAAACGCTACCTGCTCGACACTCACCTGATTTATTGGTGGATGACAGCAGATGCACTTTTAGGCAAGCCCGCGCAGCGCATCATCACCGAATCGGAAATTGTTGTGAGTGTTGCCAGCGTGTGGGAAATGGTACTGAAAAATTCCAGGGGGAAATTGCCCTTGCCGCAAGGCTCAATCACTGAACAACTCGAATTACAGGGATTCAACATGCTGCCCATCTTGCCGCGCCATGTCGAAGCCATGCGTTTGTTGCATTGCGCCCACAATGACCCCTTCGACTTGTTACTCATCGCGCAAGCGCAAGACGAAAGAATCACTTTGCTGACGCGAGATAGCGTGATACTCAGAATGAAATTGGATGGGGTGGAAGAGGCATGAGCTTATACAGCCAACTCCAGCAAGCCCGCAGCGAAGAAGACGTTAAAGACGCTTATATCAAAGCGCTTGGCCTGAAGAGTTTTACCAAGGGTTTGATTGATATTCGCACCAGGGAAATCTGGTTTGAAGCCAAGGACACCGGTAAAAATTCCAGTTATGCGATGTTCACGCAGTTGCTGCATTACGTTCAGGACGCGTTGAACAAAGGCGAAGAAATACCGCCATTGCTGGCGGTGATCGACACTGAAAAAGCCGCACTGATGAAGAGCGCTGATGTATTGCCTTTCCTGAAAAAGAAAACGGTGGTGTGGGGCAAGTCCGCCAGCCAATATACGCAAGAGGCGCTGGCGGAAATTTCCGCCTACATCGGCACGCATTTCGTCTCGTTCAAAATCGCCACCCACGAAGACGAATTCATCAGCACCGTCAAAGCCGCGATTAAATCCGGCGACATCATCCGTACCCAAATCACGCCGGATAACTTGAAGCAAGTATTTGATAAATGGGTGGAAATGATCGGTCGTGAGATTGTTGGTGTCACGGATGAAAATTACGCGCTGCTGTTTTTTGCCGACATCATGCACGACGGCACGGTCTCCACCCATGCCAATCTACCTGCCGAATTACTGCATAAAAACGGCGCGCCGGTGTTTAGCTTGGCGGGCAAAAATTATGAATTGGGCAACAAGGAAGGCTACCGCCGTTTCTGGGCGATCTACCACAAGCCGCCCAAAGCCGAATATCGCGACTACCTGCTGGAACGCCGCGACAGCCTGATTCCACTGGATGAACGCAGCTTCAAGGGCGCGTACTACACGCCGCTGGCGGTGGTGGATAAAGCCTACGACAAGCTGACTGAGACGCTGGGTAAGAACTGGCAAAGGGAATATATCGTTTGGGACATGTGCTGCGGCGTGGGCAACCTCGAAGTCAAGCATAGCAACCCGCGCAACATCTACATGTCCACACTGGATCAGGCCGACGTGGATGTGATGAAAGCCACCAAAACCTGCGTCGCTGCGCAGCGTTTTCAATACGATTATCTGAACGATGACATCCGCGATGACGGGAAAATTGATTACACCCTGACCGATAAAGTGCCGGAAGGATTGCGCAAAGCCATTGCCGAAGATAAGAAGATTTTAGTGCTGATTAACCCGCCGTATGCGGAGGCCGCAAACTCGGCAGGCAGTGAGGGTAAAACCGATGTTGCAAATACGAGAATGGCAAATTGCATGGATGAGTATGGCTATGCCTCTCGCGAGTTGTTTACGCAATTCCTAGTTCGTATTTCAGAAGAGTTACCCAAGGCAACGGTCGCAATTTTCAGCAAATTGAAATACATCAGCGCGCCAAACTTTGAAAAGTTTCGGGAATCTTGGCACGCAAAATACTTGGGGGGATTTGTTGTTCACAGCAAAGCCTTCGACGGTCTGGAAGGAAATTTCCCGATTGGCTTTTTAGTGTGGCGCACTGATCAGCATGCAAAAACAAAATATACCATCACCGAAATTACTGCGGAAGCGTTGGATAAGAATGCTCAGCCAATTGGAGAGAAATCTTTTTACAATCTGCCCAAAAATACACACCTGAATGAATGGATGTCCAGGCTAAAAACAAATGGAATAAATATTCCACTGAAAAATGCCATTCACCCACAAACTGGAAAGGTAAAGGTTTCATCCTGGATTGATAACGCAATTGGCTATATGTACTGCAACAGTAATGACCTGCAACACGCTGGTCAGCAGACAGCGTTGTTTTCTTCTGTTTATAACGGCGGTAATGGTTTTTACGTTGTTCCCGATAATCTTTGGCAAATCGCTGTGGTGTTTTCTGTGCGCCGCTTAATTAAAGGCACATGGCTCAACGACCGCGACCATTTTCTGCAACCCACCGTACCGCTCTCCGACGAATTCAAAAGCGACTGCCTGATCTGGATGTTATTCAACGGCAGCAATGTATCCGCTGGCGCAAACGACCTCGAATGGAACGACAAAAAATGGGCGCTGGTGAATCATTTTATTCCGTTTACCGAAGCCGAAGTCGGCGCGCCGGACCGCTTCGAATCCGATTTCATGGTGCAGTATCTTTCCGACAAGAGACTGTCCGCTGAAGCCATCGCGGTGTTGGATGCCGGGCGCGTATTGTGGCAAGCCTATTTTGCCCATACCGATGTGCGCACCGTGCGCGACGAGCTGAAGCTGAACCGCCCCGACGTCGGCTGGTATCAAATCCGCAACGCGCTGAAAGCACGCAACAGCAGCGGTGACACGACGCCGATAGACTTCACCCCGTTTGAAACCGCCTACAAAACCCTGAGCGAAAAGCTGCACCCGCAAGTTTTTGAGCTGGGGTTCTTACGCTAATGCTTCGTCGTTTAACCCTCACCCACCGCTATGCTCCCCCCTCTCCCGCTTGCGGGAGAGGGGAAGGGGAGAGGGGGACTTGACGCTACCCGCAAAAATATCTCCGGCCACATTGGCGAAGCTCGCCAAACTCGGCATCCATCACCGCACCGACCTGCTGCTGCATCTGCCGTTGCGCTACGAGGACGAGACGCATCTCGCACCGATAGAAACGGTACAGCCCGGCGAGACTGTGCAGGTACAGGGCACCATCACGCACAGTGAAATCACCTTTCGCCCCCGCCGCACGCTGGTCTGCCGTTTGCAGGACGCGGGCGGGGAATTGTATCTGCGCTTCCTGAACTTCTATCCCAGCCAGCAGAAACAACTCGCGGCAGATCGCCAGATACGCGCCATCGGCGAGGTACGCATGGGCTATTACGGGCTGGAAATGGTGCATCCGAAATGCCGCGCGGTGGATGATGAGACGCCACTGCAAACCAGCCTGACCCCGGTTTATCCGACAACGGCGGGGCTGTCCCAAGTCGCGTTACGCAAGCTGATCGCCAACGCGCTGGAGGCATTACCCATACCCGAGCACTTGCCAAAACTCGTGCTCGAACGCCTTAATCTGGCCGGTTTTGCGGAAAGTCTGCACCTGCTGCACAGCCCCACAGCAGATACTTCCTCACACAGCCTGGAAACGCGCAGCCATCCCGCATGGCGACGCATCAAGTTCGATGAATTGCTGGCACAGCAACTTTCGATGCGCGTACACCACAGGGAACGCAGCCAGCGCAGCGCGCCCGCACTGCCGCCCAGAAAACATCACACAGACGCGCTGTTGAAAAACCTGCCGTTCACATTGACGCAAGCACAGCAAAAGGTCTACGGTGAAATCAGCGCCGACCTGACAAAACCCCATCCGATGCAACGTCTTTTGCTGGGCGATGTCGGCAGCGGAAAAACCGTCATCGCCGCGCTCGCCGCCTTGCAGGCGATCGAGAACGGCTATCAGACAGCCCTGATGGCACCCACCGAGATACTGGCCGAACAGCATTTCCTGAAGCTCTCCGACTGGCTCTCCCCGCTAGGCATTACCCCCGTCTGGCTGTCCGGCAGCCTGAAGAAAAAAGACAAGCAACTGGCCGCCGAAAAGATTGCATCGGGCGAAACGCTGCTCGCCATCGGCACGCACGCACTGTTTCAGGAGCAGATCAATTTTCACAGACTGGGACTGGCCATCGTCGACGAACAGCACAAGTTCGGCGTTCAGCAACGTCTGGCGCTGCATGCCAAAGGAAAAAATAACGCTACAGAAAAAATTTCCGAACCGCACCAGTTGATGATGAGTGCGACACCGATTCCACGCACGCTGGCGATGAGTTACTACGCCGATCTGGACGTATCGGTGATAGACGAATTGCCGCCCGGCAGAACGCCGGTGATCACCAAACTGGTCAGCGATGCCCGCCGTGACGAGGTGTTCGAACGGGTGCGCGCCGGCTGCATGACCGGACAGCAGGCCTACTGGGTGTGCCCGCTGATCGACGAATCAGAAGTGCTGCAATTGCAGAACGCGCTAGAAACGCACCAGTTATTGACCGACACTTTTCCGGAACTGCGTATCGGTCTGGTGCACGGCAAGATGGACAGCGCCGAGAAGGTCCGTGTCATGGCGGAATTCAAGACCGGAGAACTGCAACTGCTGGTCGCGACCACGGTGATCGAAGTCGGCGTAGATGTGCCCAATGCCAGCCTGATGGTAATCGATCACGCCGAGCGCATGGGGCTGGCGCAGCTGCACCAACTGCGCGGACGGGTGGGGCGCGGCTCTGCGCAAAGCCTGTGCATCCTGCTGTATCAAAAACCGCTCTCAGAGCTGGCTCGAACGCGATTAAAAGTGATCTTCGAAAACACCGACGGCTTCGCAATCGCTCAGGAAGACTTACAATTGCGCGGCCCGGGTGAATTGCTCGGCGCACGGCAGAGCGGCGTAGCGATGTTGCGCTACGCCGACATTGATGCAGACGAGGATTTACTGGACCAGGCGCGCCTGGTCGCCGACGAATTACTGCGCGACTACCCGGATGCGGCACGCAGCTATTTGCAACGCTGGATGGCCAGAAAACATGACTATTTGCACGTATAGCGTGCATGGCAGAAAGCACACGATGATAAAAAATACCATGCACTTTCCCATTTCGTGAACGACACCTACTGGAATAGCGCGGCGCTGGGCGCCGGAACCGATTTATCACCCTGGCTGCGCGACCACGGCTCGCTGACGCAGCGCATCCAGCAGCGCTGCGGCCATTTTTCCGTGCGCAATCTGTACAGTGGTCTGGCACGCATCGCACTGGACGAATCCGCACTGCTGGGCATTGCACCGCATCAGCTCGCCTGGTCGCGCGAAGTCTTCCTGTATGCAGACAACCAGCCCGTGATATTTGCCCACAGTACCTGTGCCGCAGGCCACCTGCGCGGCGCATGGCAGGCAGTGCGCGGACTGGGCAACAGGCCGCTGGGCGCGGTGCTGTTCTCGCATCCGCAGGTGGTGCGCCAACCCCTGCATTACAAGGCATTGCACTCCCATCACCCGCTATACCGGCGGGCCGCGGCCATCTTGCCTGACGCCCCAGGCATGTTATGGGCGCGCAGATCCCTGTTTTATTTACACAAGGAACCTCTGCTGGTGACAGAAGTGTTTTTACCTGAAATACTTTCATTAGGATGGAGGAGCGAGGAGCGAGGCAGAACTGATGCACATTCTTGCATTCAATCCTCAGTCCTCAATCCTCAGTCCTGAATATGACTTTCTCTGAACGCCTCTCGCTGTACTTCCAGCTTACCCGCCTGAATCGCCCCATCGGCATACTGCTGCTGTTATGGCCGACGCTCTGGGGCGTGTGGATCGCGGGCGAGGGCCATCCGGCCTGGCACATCGTGCTGATTTTCACGCTGGGCACCATACTGATGCGTTCCGCCGGTTGTGCAATCAACGATTTTGCCGACCGCCACATAGATAAACACGTCAAACGCACCGAGACGCGCCCCGTCACAAGCGGGCGCATCAAGCCACATGAGGCCGTCTGGCTGGCCGCAGCACTCGCCGCTATCTCCTTTTTGCTGATTCTGCCGCTCAACACCCTGACCAAACTGATGTCGATTCCCGCGGTGTTTCTGGCCGCCAGCTATCCGTTCACCAAACGCTTTTTCGTCATTCCGCAAGCCTATCTGGGCATCGCGTTCGGCTTCGGCATTCCGATGGCATTTGCCGCGCAACTGAACTACGTTCCGCCAGTGGCATGGATCCTGTTATGCGCGAACACCTTCTGGGCAATCGCCTACGATACCGAATATGCGATGGTGGACAGGGACGACGACATCCACCTCGGCATACACTCATCCGCCCTGTGGTTTGGGAAATACGATGTCGCGGCGGTGATGGCCTGCTACGCCCTCACACTGGCCTTGCTCGCAGTAGCGGGACAAATGACCGGGATGGGCATAGCGTATTACCTGGGGCTGCTGGCCGCCGCAGGCATCGCGCTGCATCACTACCGTCTCATCAGAAACCGTCAGCGCGATGCATGCTTCAAGGCATTCCTGCACAACAACTGGTTCGGCGCTGCGGTATTCTCCGGCATCGTCCTGGATTTTCTCATCCCGCGCTGAATTCTCGGTCTGCTTCAATGATGCAAAAAAGCTCCTGCGCTTTCTTGCACCTGACAATCCCATCTGCCGTGTGCCGTGCGCAAAGCAAGCAGATATTTGCTGGTGCTCTGCCTCTGATTTTGGATCCTCGTCACTTTCTGGACGAATCTGCAAAAGTTCATCTTCCCATCTTCTAAAGAAGCGATTTCTTTGATTTTTTAAATTGATACATCATTGAGTCACCGTCTGCCAACAGCGCCTCAAGCGTGACATGCATATCAGATCGATATTCCACAATGCCGTACGAAAACGAAATATCGTATCCGCGACAGGCATTTTGATTGTATTTTTTCAGTGATTGTCGGAATTTTTCAACGATACTTTCTGTTTGCTTCTTTGAGGTATTCGTGAGCAATGCAACGAATTCATCACCCCCCAACCGCGCGAAGATATCTGAATCCCGAAATGTGTGCTTCATCTGCTCTGCAAATAAAATCAGCGCACGGTCCCCTTCCGCATGTCCAAAGCTATCATTTATTGGCTTAAAGCTGTCTAAGTCCATAAAAACCAGTGATGCTGGAATCTTCTGCCGTTCACAGAGATGCAGACTGTGTTTGGCAATCATCATAAAGCCGCGCCGATTTGATATATTGGTAAGTACATCCAGCGTCG
The DNA here is from genome assembly GCA_030653355.1 of Gallionella sp. Lineage (GTDB taxonomy): Bacteria > Pseudomonadota > Gammaproteobacteria > Burkholderiales > Gallionellaceae > Gallionella. The sequence continues at coordinate 27,990 of JAURZN010000158.1, forward strand.
CAAGCTGGATAGCCTCAAGTTCTAGCTCTGCCATTGAGGCTAAATCTTCCAAGGCTTCGACGTCTTCTTCCCCGAAATTTCTTGGCTCTCGATCAATAATGCACAGCGTCCCCACTTTTTGACCATTCGGGGCTCTCAGTGGATATCCGGCATAAAAACGAAAATACGGATCATTCAAAACCAGCGGGTTATCCGAAAAACGTTCATCCTCAATTGCATTGGGAATAATAAACACGCCATCCCCGAGGATCGCATGCCCACAAAAGGAAATATCGCGCGAGGTTTCACTGGTAACGAGACCTACACAGGACTTAAACCACTGACGGTTCTCATCCACGAGGCTGACAAGTACGATAGGTACACCAAACAGGCGTTTTGCCATGCGTGTCAGGCGATCAAAGCGCTCCTCCGGCAGCGTATCCAAAATACTGAGTGAGCGTAGCGTTTCAATTCTGACATGCTCATCTTGCGGCAGAGCGGGTATTTTCAAGGCAATTTCCTTTGTGCGGACTGGCAACTAACCCATGTTTGAATGCGCCGGATCTGCACAAAAACTTATAGCTATCCGCCGCAATGACCAGTTAGCGCCACTCATTAACAGAGCATTTTATCGGTGCGTCACACTATATATATTTCAAGCCGTTGTCTACCCAACCACCTGCTACGATCTCAATGTGTGCTAAATATTAATCTTTTTGGCCATCTCATTTCGCTCGCCGGCATATACACCCGTGAGTACGAATCCGGTCATCCTGTCTTGCGGGTCGAAAAACCCCATGCTGATGCCGTCCCCCGTCGCCAGCGTCCGCCATGCACCCGGCGCATCACGCGCCACCGGCGACACAGCGACGGGATGGGCAGGCGTCTTTACGACCACCGGCATCGCCGGAAAATCAACCTGCGCGTCTTCGCCATTCAATACCTTCGCCAGCGCACGCCCGGCATGCATGATAGGCAGTACAAATGGCAGTACGCGCCCCTCGATTTCGGCACAATCGCCCAGCGCAAAGATGGCTTCGTCCGAGCTTCGCAAACATTCGTTCACCACGATACCGCGATTCACCTCCAGCCCGGCCTCGCGCGCCAGCTGAATGCGCGGGCGCAGGCCGATTGCAGATAACACCAGGTCGGCGTGTATCACCGCGCCATCGGTGAGCGTGAGCGCGTAACCGGATAGCGCTTTATCTACACGCTGCACCGCCGTGCCGAAGCGCCATGCCACGCCGAGATCAGCCAAGGGTTTCAGCAACTGACCGCCCGCCTGCTCTGGCATCAAAGAGGCAAGCGGATAAGGCCCAGGGTCGATTACACTGACTGTATAGCCCTCCACCGCGAGGTCATTGGCGAATTCGCAACCTATCAACCCGGCTCCCATGATGACGACGGACTTTGCCGTAGCCAGACGCTCGCGAAGCTGCGCGTAATCGGACAGGTCGTTCACCGACAACACCGCATCAGCCGCATCGCCTGGCAGCGGAATGCGTATCGGATCTGCACCCAATGCCAGCACCAACCTGTCGTACTCAACAATCCCCGCCGTGGTATCCAGTGTTTTGTTGGTGCGATCGATTGCACTCACTTCGCACTTCGCCAGCAGGGTGATGCCCAGCTTTGCTGCCATCTCGGCGGCAGTGGTCAAAACCAGACTCGCCGCATCCTTGCCCTGCGCAAACGCATTCGACAGCATCGGCTTGGAGTAATAATCACCGCTGTCGCGCGAGATCAACGTAATGGGTATCTCGCGATTAAGTTTGCGCAACTCGCGCACCAGCGTGTATCCCGCCAGCCCGCTGCCCAGCACAACAATTGGTTTCATAAAGCATTCCTAATCTTCCAGAATTCTGGCATTTTGTTCATGTGCCGTCATGCCACTCAGGATTGCCCCGGGTTGAAGACGCAACCTTGTGATGGTTAAATCACTTCCTTCATGTCGATTCCCAATCCGCTCGCCACACCCTGACCATAAGCCGGATCAGCCTGATAAAAGTGTTGCAGTTGGCGCAGCTGAATAAACTTCGGCACGTCTTTCATCGCACCAACCAGGTTATCAGTCAATTGACGTTTCTGCTCCGCGTTCATCAAACGATACAGATTACCCGCCTGCGTATAGTCATCATTGCCATCGCGGTGGTTATAGCGATCCGCGTCACCGGAAATTTTCAGCGGCGGTTCCTGATATTTCGCCGCATCAACCGGGCCGTCAAAACTATTCGGCTGGTAATTCACCCCGCTGCCGAAATTGCCGTCGAAGCGCGTCTGTCCGTCGCGGTGATAGTGATGCACCGGACAATGCGGTTTATTTACTTCCAGCGCGGCATAGTTCACGCCGATACGGTAGCGATGTGCGTCCGGGTAAGACAGAATTCGCGCCTGCAACATCTTGTCCGGTGAGGCTCCCATGCCACGCGGCAAGTTGCCCGGTTCAAAAGCAGCCTGTTCAACTTCGGCAAAATAATTCTGCGGGTTACGATTCAGTTCCAGCACGCCTACTTCCACCAGAGGGTAGTCTTTATGAGGCCAGACCTTGGTCACATCGAAAGGATGAATGGCATAACGCTCGGCTTCCTGCTCCGGCATAATTTGCAGCATCACGCGCCATTTGGGGAAATCGCCTTTTTCAATTGAGGAGAACAAATCCCGGCGGTGATAATCGAGATCCTCACCGGCGATCTTGTTAGCTTCCGCCTGTGTCAGCGTCTGGATACCTTGCAAAGTTTTGAAATGCCATTTCACCCAATAACGCTCGCCCTTGTCGTTCCACAGACTATACGTATGCGAGCCGTAACCGTTCATATTGCGCAACGTGGCGGGAATACCGCGATCGGAGAACAGCGTGGTGATTTGATGCATGGATTCCGGCGACAAACTCCAGAAATCCCATTGCATGGTGTTATCCCGCATCCCAGTTTGCGGATCGCGTTTTTGCGAGTGAATAAAATCGGAAAACTTGAGCGGATCGCGGATGAAGAACACTGGCGTATTGTTGCCTACCATGTCCCAATTGCCGTCTTCGGTATAAAACTTCACGGCAAAACCGCGCGGGTCGCGCGCCGTGTCCGGCGACCCCAACTCGCCCGCCACGGTGGAAAAGCGCACAAAAGTCTCACAACTATTGCCTACTGCAGAGAAAAGTCCGGCACAAGTGTATTTTGAAATATCACCCGTGACGGTAAATTTGCCATAAGCGCCCGCCCCCTTGGCATGCACCACCCGCTCCGGTACACGTTCGCGATTGAAATGCGCCATCTTTTCCATCAGTTGATAATCGGCCATTAACACAGGGCCACGCGGACCGGCGGTAAGGCTGTTCTGATTGTCGCCAATTCCGTTCCCGGCAGCAGTCGTCATTACGGGGCAGTTGCTCATGATTTTCTCCTTAGTTAGTTATATCTCCACCATCTCAAAATCCGCTTTTGCTACACCACAGTCCGGGCATGCCCAGTCAGCAGGGATATCCGCCCATGCCGTGCCAGGGCTGATGCCTTCCTCCGGCAAACCTGCCACTTCGTTGTAAATGAATCCACACACCACACATTGCCATACTTTCATGTTGCTCTCCTATGCAGATACTTTGGCCAATACGGCACGATACTGGTTGGCATGACGCTCTTCCACCCTGGCCAATGCGGCAAAACGCTTGGCTGCCTTTTCCAGCGTAACCTTGAACAGTTCGGCATGCTCCTTCGATTCGCTAATCTGTTCGCTTATTTCCGATGCGGCAGCCGCATTACCCTCAGCCTGAGCCGTTTTGAGAAAACCCGGATACATCTCGGTGTATTCATAAGTCTCGCCCTCGATGGCCATCTGCAGACAGCGTTGCGTGGTCAGCGATGCCTTGGGGTAGAGCAGATCAAGATGTCCCAGCGCGTGCTGCACTTCCTGATTGGCGGTTTCCTCGAACACTTTAGCCGTTTCTTCGTCGCCTGCCGCACGTGCAATTTTGGCAAAGTAGCGATACTTGATATGTGCCATCGATTCCCCGGCAAATGCCGCTTCAAGATTGGCAATGGTCTTGATTTCTGGTCTTGCCATGATGTTCTCCTGTTCAGTAAGTTAATGAGGTGTTTTGCTTGCGACGACCCCACTATAGGCAAAGCTGACCGATATATCTAATTGATTGTTTAAACTATCATGATTTATAATACAAATCAACAGGAGCGCGATATGACCCTCAACGAACTACGCTACATCGTCGCCGTCGCGCAGGAACTCAACTTCCGGCGCGCCGCAGAAAAGGCTTACATCAGTCAGCCCGCCTTATCTCTGGCGATACAAAAGCTGGAACAGGAACTGGCTGTCCAAATATTCGAGCGTGGCAAAAACAGCATCAGCGTCACGCCGACAGGACAGGCCATTATCGAACAAGCGCAGCGCGTCCTGGAGGAAGCCGAGCGCATACGCGAAATTGCCCTGCTGGGGCAGAGTCAACTCGATTCACCGTTGCGCATTGGAGTCATACACAGCGTCGGTCCTTACCTGCTGCCCGACCTGATCCCGGCGCTCAAGTCGATTGCACCGCACATGCCGCTGGAAGTAAAAGAAAACATTACCGAAAATCTTGAAAGCCGACTGCGTAACGGCAAACTGGATGTCATCATCATCGCCTTGCCGTTTGGCGATGCCAGCATCCTGACACGCCCGCTGTACGACGAGCCATTTTCAGTGGTCGTCAATATCGAGCACCACTGGTTTGCGCGTCGCAGCATCCACGCACAGGAACTGACCGGGGAAAAAGTATTGCTGCTCGACAACGGACACTGTTTCAGCAATCAGGTGGTCGAGGCCTGCCCGGAACTTAACCGCAAGGGCGTCGAAATCCAGCAAGGAACCTCGCTGGAAACCATACGCAACATGGTGGCTTCGGGACTGGGCATCACCGTGCTGCCCGCATCGGCAAACAGTGCACGCTATCGCAGCCCGTTGTTGAAGACCATCCCGTTTGCCAGGCCTGCGCCTTCGCGGCGGGTGGCCCTGGCATGGCGCAAGAGTTTTGCCCGGACTCAGGTCATTGATGCGCTGACGCAGGCCATCGCGGAAACCAAACTCACAGGAGTGACGCTACTTTGAAAAAATCAACCGACTATCGCAGCAATCCGCTCTTGCGCATCAGCTATAGCCTGATTGCGCCGTTTTACGATCTGGTCATCGAACGTCCGATGCGCGCTGCACGCAGGCAATCGCTCAGCGCCCTGCCCGGCGATACGGCTGAAAAAATTTTACTAAGCGGCCTCGGCACCGGACTGGATCTGCCTTTGCTACCCGCCCTGCATCACTACACTGGACTTGATTTCAATCCCGGCATGCTCACCCGCGCCAGGTCGCGCGGCGCAAATTTACAGGTGGACTGGATATTGGGCGACAGCATGGCGCTGCCGTTTCCCGACGCGTATTTCGATCATGTCGTGCTGCACCTGATCACCGCCGTCGTGCCTGAGCCGCGATACTGCCTCGCGGAAGCCGCGCGCGTACTGAAACCCGGCGGGTCGGTGATCCTGCTAGACAAATTTCTGCAACCACAGCAACGCGCACCGCTGCGACGCCTGCTCACGCCGCTATCGCGCCGCATTGCAACGCGTATGGATGTGGTGTTCGAGGAAGTATTGCTCGCTGCACCCGAACTGGAAATAGTCAGCGATGTGCCACTGCTCGCGGGCGGGTGGTTCCGCAGCATCCTGTTGCGAAAACTCAGGAACGCCGACAGTAGCAATAGATGAACTGCTGCATCGTACCGGACGGCGTGGAATGTACTTCTTTCTGGTGTTTCAGCAACGTGAATGCTTCACCGAACTGGTCGTGCAACTCACCCGGGCGATAACGCATCACAGGCAAGCCACTGCATTGCAGCGGCCCGTCTTCGGCAAACGTGGCGACGATAACATGGCCGCCCGGCTTCACCGAACGCAACACCGTCTGCACGTAAGCGGCACGATCAGCCGGGTCGGTGAGAAAATGAAACACGGCGCGGTCATGCCAGATGTCGTAACGCTGCTCACCGAGTTCCACCTTGGTGATATCGGCCACTATCCATTCCACCCGATCAGCCTGCGACCCCAGTCGTTTACGCGCCGCATCCAGCGCAGCCGCTGACAGATCAAGCACTGCAAGATCGGTGTAACCATCGGCAATGAGGTCATCCACCAGCGTAGATGCACCGCCGCCCACATCGATGATGCCCGCTTCACGGTCCACGCCGGTCGCCTTGATGAGATCAAGCGAAAGATCGGCGTGCGGCTGGAACCAGCTCACCGCATCCGTTTGCCTAGTCGAATAAACGTTTTCCCAGTGATCTTTTGCCTGCATATTCCCTCCCGCCTGCAACAGTGATGACCCGATAGCGGGATTACACCCAGTCTCTGGGCTGCAAAAAAATATCGTACAAGGCTGCTTCCGGCGTGCCTGCCTCCGGATGCCAGTCATAACGCCATTTCACCAGCGGCGGCATGGACAGCAGTATGGATTCGGTACGGCCATTGGATTGCAGGCCGAAGATAGTGCCGCGATCGATCACCAGATTGAATTCCACATAGCGTCCGCGCCGGTAGAGCTGAAAATCGCGTTCACGTTCTCCGTAGGGGGTATCCATGCGCTTTTCCAGGATAGGCACATAGGCCGACAGGAAGTGATCGCCTACGCTTTGCTGTATCGCAAATGCGGTTTCAAAATCGGGCACTGAAAGATCATCGAAGAAGATACCGCCTATGCCGCGCGGCTCATTGCGGTGCTTGAGGAAGAAATACTCATCGCACCATTTCTTGTATTTCGGGTGGAGGTCATCGCCGAACGGTGCGAGCGAATTCTTGCAGGCCTGATGGAAATGCACCGCATCTTCCTCGAAACCGTAATACGGTGTCAGGTCCATGCCACCCCCAAACCAGAACACGGATTCCCCATCCGGCTTATGTGCCATGAACATGCGCACGTTTGCATGAGTAGTTGGCGCATACGGATTGCGCGGGTGCATCACCAGCGACACGCCCATCGCCTCCCAACTGCATCCCGCCAACTCGGGACGATGTGCGGTCGCCGAAGCGGGCATCTTGTCGCCCTGTACATGCGAGAACGCCACGCCGCCGCGCTCAAACACCTTGCCTTCTTCCAGTATGCAACTGATGCCACCGCCTGCGCCTATGCCCACTCCGCCCGCTTCGCGCTGCCACTTGTCACGGATGAACTTTTTGCCATCCACCTGTTCCAGGCGCTCGACGATCAACTCTTGCAGTTCAAGCAAATATTCTTTAACGGCTGCGCTGTTTACACTCATGTTCTCTCCAGTTTTGCCTTCATTCCCACAGCAGCAGGAATACAGCTTATTAAAATATTAATTGCGCACGATTCTACCATCACGCCACGCGAGTATCCGCGAAGGCTGTTTGCGTTTCCCCACCAAACCCGGTAAGACCCAGACTTTTTTGCCGAACTGACGCTGGCATTCCGCATAGGTCTTAATCGATTGCTGACCGCTGCGATTGGCGCTGGTGGAGACCAGCGCGCTATGCACGCCCCGGCATAATTGTCTGGCAAACGAGTGGGCAGTCAGGCGCACCGCCAGCGTGTCATGCGCACCGCGCAACCAGCGTGGCGCAGCAGCGCGTGTCGGCATCAGATAGGTAATCGCCTGTGCTCCCGCCTCGCGTAGCGTGTGTTGCTGCGCTGGCGTCAGCGGCTGCAAATAACGCGCCACCTGTCCAAAGGACGATGCAATCAGAATCAGCCCCTTGTGTTGCGGGCGTTGCTTGAGCCTGAGCAGACGCTGCACGGCGGTGCGATTCGCCGGATCGCACCCCAAACCGTAACAGGATTCGGTGGGATAGGCGATCAGCCCGCCGCGCTTCAGATGAGCGGCGATGCGGCGATACGCTACGCGTGCGCGAGACAATTATTTTCTGGGAGCGATCGCACGATAGCCGATGTCGCGACGCATCTGACTACCGTCAAAATGAATCTCATCCGCCACCTGATACGCGCGGCGCTGCGCCATGCGCACGCTGTCGCCCAGCGCAGTCACACAGAGCACTCGCCCGCCGCTAGTCACTACACTGCCATCCCTGAGTGCCGTTCCGGCATGGAACACATGCGCGTCTTCCTCGCCCCTGTCCGGCAAACCGCTGATCACATCACCCGCGCGCGGTGTATCGGGATAATGGGCGGCCGCCATCACCACGCCCAAGGCCGTGCGCCTGTCCCACTCCACCTCAACGCTATCCAGCGTGCCGTTCACCCCGTGCTCCATCAGCTTGAGCAGATCGCTCTTCAGACGCAACATGATGGGCTGTGTTTCCGGATCACCCAGACGGCAATTGAACTCCAGCACCTTGATGCTGCCATCCGGCGAAATCATCAGCCCGGCATACAGGAAACCCGTGTACGTGTGGCCTTCCTTTTCCATGCCCTGCACGGTCGGCATGATGACTTCGCGCAGCGCACGCGCATACACCTCAGGCGTAACCACCGGCGCCGGAGAATACGCGCCCATGCCGCCGGTGTTAGGCCCCATATCGCCATCCTGCAGACGTTTGTGATCCTGACTGGTCGCCAGCGGCAACACGTTTTTACCATCCACCATCACGATGAAGCTCGCCTCTTCTCCCGCCAGAAATTCCTCAATAACCACGCGCGCACCGGCATCGCCCAGCTTGTTATCGGAGAGCATCATATCCACGGCCTGATGCGCCTCATCGGACGTCATCGCCACCACTACGCCCTTGCCTGCCGCCAGACCATCCGCCTTGATGACGATAGGTGCGCCATGTTTATTCACATAGGCATGCGCAGCCGCAACATCGCTGAACGTCTCGTAAAAGGCGGTAGGAATGTTGTGCCGCACCATGAACGCCTTGGCAAAATCCTTGGAAGATTCCAGCTGCGCCGCCGCTTTGGTCGGGCCGAAAATCTTCAGGCCGGCCTTGCGGAACGCATCGACAACCCCCTTGGCCAGCGGCGCTTCCGGCCCCACCACGGTAAGATAAATACTTTCGCGGATCGCAAATGCCAGCAGCTCGTCAACGTCGCTGAGCGCGACATTCTCCAGCCCTTTTTCCAATGCAGTTCCGGCATTGCCGGGCGCCACATAGACCTTCTGCACTTTAGCCGCCTGCGCCAACCGCCACGCCATCGCATGTTCGCGACCACCGGAACCGATTACCAGAATTTTCATGCTTACCTCAACGTAGTGTGGGCAGTTTGCCCACCATTGTTATATCTCGCGTGGGCAGCTTGCCCACCCTACATTGCTAATGACGGAAATGACGGTAGCCGGTATAAACCATCGCGATGCCGTGCTCATCTGCTGCGGCGATGACTTCCGCATCACGCATCGAACCGCCTGGCTGAATCACCGCTTTGGCACCCGCTGCGGCCAGCACATCCAGGCCGTCGCGGAACGGGAAGAAGGCATCCGATGCGACCACCGACCCCGCCAGACTCAGCCCCGCGTTTTGCGCCTTGATGGCAGCAATGCGCGTGCTGTCCACACGGCTCATCTGACCTGCACCAACGCCCAGCGTCTGACCGTTGTTACAGAACACAATCGCATTGGATTTAACATATTTCGCGACGCGCCAGGCGAACAACAGATTCTGCATCTGCGCGGCATCAGGCTGTACTTTTGTGACCACCTTCAATTGCGCAAGCTGCACGTTGAGAATATCAGGGGTCTGCACCAGCAGACCACCACCGACGCGCTTGATATCGTATTGATTGTGCGCATTGGACAGCGGCACGATCAGCACACGCACATTCGGCTTGGCGGCAAACACCTGCAAGGCCGCCTCACTATATTCGGGCGCAATCACCACCTCAACGAACTGCTGCGCGACGGCTTCGGCCGCGGCCGCATCCACGGTGCGGTTGAAAGCGATGATGCCGCCAAACGCGGAAGTCGGATCGGTAGCGAACGCCAGCTTGTAGGCGGACAGTGCCGTATCGGCGATGGCTACGCCGCAGGGATTGGCGTGCTTGACGATCACGCAGGCGCATTGCTCGAAAGTTTTCACCAGCTCCCAGGTCGCATCCGCATCGCCGATGTTATTGTAAGAAAGCTCCTTACCCTGCACCTGTGTGTAATTGGCGATACTACCAGCAACTGTCGTCAATTCACGATAAAAGGCCGCATTCTGGTGCGGATTCTCACCGTAACGCATATCCTGCACCTTGGCGAAATTAAAGTTGATCTGCGCCGGAAACTCGCTGCGCGCACCATCGCTGCCGACCGTGGTCAGGTAGTTGCTGATGGCGGAATCATAGGCTGCCGTGTGTGAAAACGCCTTCTTCGCCAGATCGAAACGGGTCGCATCGGATACCGCACCGTTATTGGTCTGCATTTCGGCCAGCACAGAGCTGTAATCTTCCGGATCGGTGACAATCGCAACATGACCGTGATTCTTGGCCGCCGCGCGCACCATAGTCGGCCCGCCGATGTCGATATTTTCAATGGCATCTTCCAGACTGCAATTCGGCTTGGCAATGGTCGCCGCAAACGGATACAGGTTCACCACCACAAGGTCGATGGTGGGAATGCCATGTTGCGCCAGAGTGGCGACATGTTCCGGCAGATCGCGGCGCGCCAGAATGCCGGCATGCACTTTGGGTTGCAAAGTTTTGACGCGGCCATCCAGCATTTCCGGGAAGCCGGTGTAATCAGCCACTTCAGTGCATGGAATACCGTTGTCAGTGAACAGCTTGGCCGTGCCGCCGGTAGAGAGGATTTTTACGCCGAGGTTATTTAAGCCGCGCGCCAATTCGAGTACGCCGGATTTGTCCGAGACGCTGATAAGTGCCTGTTTAATCGTTGCCATATTGATTCCAGTTTTGAAATTAGTCGTTAGTTGGTGGTCGGGCTACGCCCGGCTTATTCAATTCCGTGCAGCAGCATTTTCTTGCGCAGGGTATTGCGATTGATGCCCAGCATGGCTGCGGCGCGCGACTGATTGCCGCCTACCTGCGACAACACCATCTCGACCAGCGGCTTTTCGACACAATTTATAACCATGTCGTACAAGCCGCTGCACGGTTCTTCACCGTCGAGATCGCAGAAGTATTCACTGAGTGAGAGTCGCACGTAACGTGCCATCTCGTTTTCATCTATCGCGCAATCGCTCATGCCGCCGCTTCCTCTCGCACCAGGTCATCAAGATAGCGCAACTGCACTCCACGCTGCGCTTGTTCTGCAAAAAATTCATTCACCGCCGCCAACTGTTCTTCGGGACTCTCCAGCCGGTTCATCTGATGACGAAAGTGCGCCGAACCGACCAGCCCCTTCGTATACCACGAGATATGTTTGCGCGCTACGCGCAGCCCGGTGTGTTCGCCATAAAATGCATACAATTCATTCACATGACCGAGCAAGACGCGGTGAATTTCATCCACCTCCGGCGCAGGCAAATGTTCCCCTGTTTTCAGGAAGTATTCGATTTCGCGGAACAGCCAGGGGCGTCCCTGCGCCGCGCGGCCTATCATCACCGCATCCGCGCCGGAATACTGCAACACATAACGGGCTTTTTCCGGTGTAGTGATGTCGCCGTTGGCGATGATGGGAATGTTTACGGCGTCTTTCACGGCGGCGATCGTATCGTACTCGGCATCGCCGGTGTAGGCACAGGCGCGGGTGCGGCCATGAATCGCCAGTGCCTGTATGCCGGACGCTTCCGCAATCTGCGCGATGCGAACCGCATTGCGATTGTGCGTGTCCCAACCTGTGCGTATCTTCAGCGTTACCGGCGCATTCACCGCACCGACCACCGCCTCAAGCAGCGTTGCAACCAGTGGTTCATTTTGCAGCAAAGCCGAACCCGCCATCACGTTGCAGATTTTCTTTGCCGGACAGCCCATATTGATATCGATAATTTGCGCGCCGTTATCCACATTGTATTTCGCGGCTTCTGCCAGCATCTTCGGGTCTGCGCCGACGATTTGCACCGAAATGGGGTCGACCTCTCCCTCATGATTGGCGCGGCGTTTGGTTTTTTCCGAGCCATACAGCAGCGAATTGGACGCAACCATTTCGCTCACCGCCATGCCTGCCCCCATGCGTTTGCACAACATGCGGAAAGGCCGATCGGTTACTCCGGCCATAGGAGCAACGATGAGATTGTTTTTCAGTTGATAAGGGCCGATGCGCATTGCTAACTTTCAGATAGGGTTGCGGATTATAAAGCATGCGGACAGGCATGGAAAATATCGCTATGATTAAGCCCTATGAAAACCTCGATGCAATACGACGTTGTGATTATCGGCGGAGGTCTGGTGGGTGCCAGTCTGGCCGCCGCACTGAAAGACAGCGGGCTGACGCTGGCACTGGTGGAAGCCGGTCCAAACCCTCTCCCGCCTGCGGGCGAGGGGGCAAACGAATCGCTGCGCGATGCTCTCCTTGACGACTGGGACAGCCGCATTTATGCGATCAGCCCCGGCAGCCGCCGCTTTCTCGAACAATCCGGTGCATGGGCAAAACTTGACCCTACACGCGTTGCGCCTGTGGAAGAAATGCGCGTGTTCGGCGACACCCTCTCAAAACTGGAGTTTTCCGCCTATCAGATGGGTGTATCAGAACTGGCCTGCATACTGGAAAATCGCGCGCTGCAACACGCGCTGTGGCAGGTGTTGCAGCATCAGGACAATCTGGCATTTTTCCATCCAGCTCGCTGCAAGGCGCTGTCAATAGGTGAAGCATCCACCGAACTCACGTTGGAAGACGGCCAGACCTTGAGCGCAAGACTGATCGTCGGCGCCGATGGGCGCAACTCCTGGGTGCGCAATCAGGCAGGCATCTCTGCCGCGCCGGTGGACTACCACCAACACGGCGTGGTTGCCAATTTCAACTGCGAACAGCCGCATCGCGGCATCGCCCACCAGTGGTTCCAGGAGGATGGCATTCTTGCCCTGCTGCCGCTGCCCGGCCTGCGCGTCTCCATGGTGTGGTCGGTCAGTCCTGAGAAATCTGCCGCGTTGCTGGCACTGTCGCCTGAAGAACTCTGCTCGCAGGTCGCTGCCGCATCACACAACACGCTGGGTAATCTGCAGCTCATCACAGCGCCTGCCGCGTTTCCGCTACGCCTGCTCACCCTGCCGCAAATCAGCGCGCCGCGCGTGGCCTTGATAGGCGATGCCGCGCACAACATGCACCCGCTGGCCGGACAAGGCGTGAACACCGGATTCCGCGATGCGCGCCAACTGGCGGAATTGCTGACGTATCGCGGCGGATGCAGCGATTGCGGCGATGCGCAACTGCTGCGCCGCTATGACCGTAAACGCCGCGAAGATATTCACACCATGCAGGCCACCACCTATGGCCTGAAGCAACTGTTCTGCAACGACGACCCGGTGTTGCGTACCCTGCGCAATCTCGGTCTGGATGCCACGAATCACATTGTCCCACTGAAAAAACGACTCATGCAACACGCCCTCAACTAACCGCCGCAATACCATGAAAGCGAATGAAATGACTTTTGCCAAAAAAATTATCGCCCTGTTTCTGTTCCTCGGCTTCACCACCGCCCATGCAGGAGAGGCTGAAATCCGCCAGTCCCTGCAAAGCAAATTTCCCGGCATCGGCAAACTTGAACATATCGTCAAAACGCCTTACTCAGGGCTTTATGAAGTCGTGATTGGCGAACAGTTGCTATACACCGATGAACAAGGGCTATACCTGTTCGATGGCAGCATCGTAGAAATCAAGAGCCGCACCGACCTCACCGAACAACGCCGCAATAAATTATTTGCCATCGAGTTCAACAAACTGCCACTGGAACTTGCCATCAAAAAAGTAAAGGGCAACGGGCAGCGCAAAATGGCCTATTTCACCGACCCCAATTGCGGCTACTGCAAAAAACTGGAAAAGGAAGTTGCCAAAATCAACAATGTCACGCTGTATATGTTTATGTACCCTATTTTTC
>JAURZN010000166.1 GCA_030653355.1 Gallionella sp.
GTTTCAGTGGTGGCAGGAAGCATGCTTGTGACACAATACGTGCCTTACCGTTCAACTCAAGCATGCGAATTATGGCACAAAATCAAAACTACCTTGTCTGGATAGACTTGGAAATGACCGGACTGAACCCGGATACCGACCGTATTATCGAAGTGGCCATTGTCGTGACCGACAATAATCTGGAAACCATAGCCGAAGCCCCGGTGCTGGTTGTGCATCAAGCTGACAGCATCATGGATGGCATGGATAACTGGAACAAATCTACTCATGGCAAGTCCGGCCTGATCGAAAAAGTGAAGGCCTCTACGCTGGATGAAGCGGCAGTGTCAGCTGCGATGGTCGAATTCCTCAAGGAATATGTGCCCGCCCGCACTTCGCCGATGTGCGGCAATTCGATTTGCCAGGACAGGCGTTTCATGGCGCGCTGGATGCCCGCGTTCGAAGATTACTTCCATTACCGCAATCTGGATGTCAGCACGCTCAAGGAACTCGCGAAACGCTGGAAGCCGGACATGGCGAAAGGCGTTAAGAAGCACGGAAAGCATGAAGCCCTGGCTGATATTTACGAGTCCATTGAAGAGTTGAAGCATTATCGTGAGCATTTCATCAAGCTGTGAACCGTTAATTGCGGGCGAGGGTGCCGAATGGGGTCTGTTTTAATACGTAGCTGGCGCGGGTTGGGGGTGCAGGAAAAACTGCACATTCTGATACAAGGTTCGCTGATCGTCCTGTTCGTCATCTCGATGAACTGGGTCATAGAACGTTTTGAGCAACAGATACTCAGTCACGCGGCGCAACGCGCAGAAGAAGCCGCAGACGGTTTGATCAACGGCATGAATATGCTGATGTTGACAGGTGCTATTTCGGATCCGGCTAATCGCACCCTGCTGTTGAATAAGATGCGTCAATCAGATGGCGTACGTGAATTGCGCATCGTGCGCGGGGATTCCGTGATTGCCCAGTTCGGGCCGGGATTGGCGGAAGAACAGGCGCAGGATGAGATGGATCGCAGCGTGCTCGCTACAGGGCAAACTGTTTCCAGACATATCCGGGAGCCGGGTAAGCCGCCGATGTTGCGGGTGGTTGTCCCCTTTGTCGCACAACATGATTTTCGTGGTACCAATTGTTTGTCATGTCATGAGGGCGCGGAGGGGAGTGTCAATGGTGCGGCCAGCATTGTCATTGATCTGAGTAAGGATCAGGCCAGACTCGATGCGCTGAAAAAGAATCTGTGGCTGGGCCATATTGCGATTCAGCTCATTCTGTCGGTGCTCATCTGGCTGTTCGTGCGCAATCTTATCGTGCGTAATATCGCCCATCCGGTCAGGAAGTTGCAGTTGGCAATGTCTGAAATTCAGCGCAATAACGATTTGTCCAGACGCGCGGATGTCGATGTGCGCAATCCCGATATCGGTGACATGGCGCAGTCCTTTAATGCCTTGTTATCCAGTCTTGAACATGCCCATGAACGACTGGAATTGTTCGCGAAGATGTTTGACAACAGCAGCGAGGCGATCATTATTACCGATGCCGAGCAGCGTATTCTCACCGTCAACCCGGCGTTTGAGCGGATCACGCAATACAGCTCCGCCGAGGTTGTCGGCAAGACACCAAAATTGATGAGTTCAGGTAAGCAGACGCCGGAATTTTATCAGCAGATGTGGATTTCACTGGAGTCGATGGGGCAGTGGGCAGGTGAAATCTGGAACCGGCGCAAGAATGGTGAAATTTTCCCTGAATGGCTGTCTATCGGTGCGGTCAAGAATAGCAATGGGCAGGTCATAAATTATATGGCCCTGTTTTCGGATATTACCCGGCGTAAGGAAGCGGAGCGGCGCATCGAATTTTTGGCACACTACGATGCGCTGACCAGACTGCCCAACCGCGCCCTGTTTTCCGATCGCCTGAAACACGCATTATTGGTTGCGGATCGTACAGGCAAGAAAGTCGGCCTGATGTTCCTGGACCTGGATAAATTCAAGTCTATCAATGACACGCTGGGGCATCTAGCGGGCGACGAGCTGCTGAAATCGGTCGCAGAGCGGCTGAGATCTTCCGTGCGCCAATCTGATATGGTGTGTCGGCAAGGCGGGGATGAGTTCATGATCCTGCTTGAGGATATCGGCTCGACAGAGGATGTCGAACGGATAGCACAAAAAATCATGGTCGAAATGTCCGTCGCGCATCGCATGGGCGCAGAGGAACGCGTCGTCAGCTTCAGTATGGGGGCAGCCATCTATCCTGACGATGCGGCTGATCAGGAGAAACTGACGCAGTGTGCCGATCAGGCCATGTATCTGGCCAAGGAAAGCGGCAGAAATAACTTCAAGTTCTATCAGGGTGGGCTGTAGCAGGACTGCACTCTGTGGGTGGGGCACTGATTAAACGTTGAACGAGGAGATGAGCATGTATAAACGCATTCTGGTTCCGATTGACGGCAGCAGCACATCCGACAGGGCGCTGCAAGAGGCCATCAGGCTGATTGATACGCAGCATGCACAGCTAAGACTGGTGCATGTGATTGATGATTTGCAATTTCTTGATGCAGAAGGCTATGTTGATTATGCGGAACTGCGCGAGCTGACCCGCAAGATCGGGCAGCGCGCCTTAGACAAGGCAGAAGAAATCGCCGGACAGGCCGATATAACGGTAGAGAGTGCGCTGCTCGAAGCAAACGGTGAGCGCATTGCGCAAGTCATCGATGCCGAAGCGGAAAGCTGGTCCGCCGATTTGATTGTGATCGGCACGCACGGTCGTTCCGGTTTCAGTCATCTGCTGTTCGGCAGCGTAGCAGAAGGCGTGGTGCGCGGGGCATCGGTGCCGATACTGCTGGTGCGCAGCGAATAGCGGAATCCATGAACACGAAGCAAGACGACCCGACAGATGACGTCATGTGCCATTGCAGCGGCACCCGGCGGAGCTATATCAAAAGCCTGTTCGAACAGGGTTTGGACATGGACGCCATTTCCAGATGGACGGGCGCGCTTTCGGGTTGTGGTGGTTGCGAATGGGATATTGCACAGTTCCTGAAGGAACTCGCCGAACAACAGGGCAATAGTTAATCGGCATGTACATACTGGGCTTTTAATGCGAGCCTGGCCCCTTTGCAAACAGAACACACACCAATTACCGCAGGACATAACGTGGAATTAACCGTCTCCGCGCTTTCACGCCAGCATTAGGCGCTTTAGCACCAATGATGTCGGGGAAGACCCTTCATTCAGGAATAGGCGATGTATCGCCCTTATATTCCGTGGGAATGCCCCTGCGGCATTGCGATCTTTGCGCAGTCCGGGTTGAACGCCGTTAGGCTGGATGCTTGATTGCAAGACCTGACCCCGTGCTTTTCCGGGTTGGGCATCGTTGGTACGTACGATAGTTTAATACTTACCGCCTGCCACCAGCGTAGCCGGGTTTTCTGTGCTGATGGCGCACGATCAGGATTCGAATATTGCTTTCAAGATTTCGATATACGATCAAGTACGGAAAAACCTTCAGCGGGAATGTTCTTCGCCCCCTCGTCGTTGGCGTTCCGAGTCCGGGATGTGCAATCAAGAGTTTTGCGACTCGTTCAAACTCTTCGAGAAAGCGCTTAGCAACCACGGGGCCAGCTTGCTCGCTGTAAGAATCCAGAGCGTTGGCAATATCATGCTCCGCTCCGGGGTGGAGCGCGTAGGTCATCGCGTAAGTCTTGCGCGAAGTCGGGCGACGGCTTCCTGCCCTGAAATTTCCAAGATCGAACCAGATTCCAGTTCGGCTTCCCTACGGTCTGCTTCTCGCTCCCAAGCTTCCTCGACTTCGGGGTCTGAATCAAGGCTGGCGATCAGCCGCTCAAGCAGGTGAGATCGTTCAACAGGGGGTAACTGCAGGACTTCGGCTTCTAGGGCTTCCAAGTTTGTACTCACGCTGCCCTCCAATGCGGTAGATGCTGACAGTGCATAGTTTATCACAGCGAATTGCGGTCACAGTGGTGCGACCGCCGCGTCTGGGTTTTGCGATGCCCAACGTGGAGCTAAGGGGCGCCGCGTTAGCGGAGTCCGGGTTGAATGTCGGGTTAGCCATTACGTTTTTTGCCTTTGCGAGCCATGTGATGGTCACGTAAGACCTCACCAATTTTCTGCTTCGCAGCGCGGGCACTTACATATATGTCTGGCTGTTTTTGCCCATCAAGCTCTTCTAAGCGAGACCTAATCTCTTTGGTCATGACCGTATTGAGCAGGATAAGAAGCTCATTGTCTTCTAGCTCCAGGGCAAGCGAAGCGTAGTAATCCAGAAGCCGCAATGCCTGTTCGCATCCGGGCTTTGCAACATCGTACTGCCCTATGATGGCTAACCCTGCGAGGAAGTGTTCTCGCAACCTGAAAGTTCGATCAAAGACCTGCTGAAGGTGCGCACTGATGAGCACAACGATCAGTGTTAGAGAACCCGTAATCGCCGCAACATGCCCACCAAAAAAATCGCCTTGTGGGCCGAGATCCAATAGATTAGCGGGAGCGGATATTCCAAAGAACCCTACAACATAGAAGATCAATGGCGGTATGCAAAGAACTATGGCTGCAATAGCTGCAACTTTAAGATACCAAGGCCAGCGGTATTGATACGAGTTGGTAAACATAGACATGAGCAATGATCTTCCGATGGCTAACGTTAAGTTGAGCACCTCCCACGCACAGACGCGGCCTTTGCGCAGTTGCAGACCGTTTGTGCGTGGGAGTGTGCTTCAACGTTGGGTTGGACTTGCACGGGTTTGCCGCTCCGGGAAATTCAATTGTGCAGATTAT
>JAURZN010000180.1 GCA_030653355.1 Gallionella sp.
TTATGCATCGCTGCTGGTTCTGGTTTTGTTTCTTGATGCGTGACTGCTGGATATGCCGTTGGACTGACGAGCCGTTGTTGAAATGGTGAAGTATGTGGTGCATATACGTAGGCGTAATCTGGCTATGTATCACTGTGGACATTGCGGTTTCAAGGCACGAAAATTTTACTGGCATTGCCCAGCCTGTCAGGCTTGGGATAGTTATGCGCCGAGGCGCGATGAGGAAAGTGGCAAACCGTTATGAGTGATCCAAAAATTATTGTAGCGCTGGACTATCCGGGCGCTGTCCCGGCTCTGGCGCTGGCACACCGTTTATCGCCTGAATTATGTCGTCTCAAGGTGGGTAAGGAATTATTTACAGCAACTGGCCCGGCATTGCTGGAGCAGTTGATGAAGAGTGGATTTGAAATATTCCTGGATTTGAAGTTTCACGACATACCCAATACCACCGCGCAGGCTTGCAAGGCTGCGGCCAGTCTGGGCGTCTGGATGATCAACGTCCACGCGCTGGGCGGGCGGAAAATGCTGGAAGCCGCGGCCAGTGCGGTATCGAGCTGTTCAAAGCCACCGAAATTGATTGCCGTCACGCTGCTAACCAGCATGGCTGAACAGGATATTAGCGAAATTGGCATCAATATGGCGTCGGAAGATATGGTCTTGCGCCTGGCGAAGCTGACGCAAGAGGCCGGTTTGGATG
This sequence comes from Gallionella sp., assembly GCA_030653355.1. Taxonomy (GTDB): domain Bacteria; phylum Pseudomonadota; class Gammaproteobacteria; order Burkholderiales; family Gallionellaceae; genus Gallionella. The sequence goes on from JAURZN010000180.1 coordinate 698, forward strand.
GTGTGGTATGTTCGGCAATGGAAACGGAGTTGCTGCGTAAGCATTGCGGCAATAAATTTTGTCTGGTCACGCCGGGCATACGTCCGGCAGCAGCCAGTCTGGATGACCAGTCACGCGTGATGACACCGGAAGCAGCGCTGAGGGCGGGTGCCAGTTATCTGGTGATCGGCCGTCCGATTACCAAGGCAACTGATCCTCTGCAGGCTTTGCTTGAGATCAATCAGGAAATTCAAGGGCTGGCATGAGCGAGTTACCCGTATTTCAGGGCAGCAAAATATTGGTGGTCGGCGATGTGATGCTGGATCGTTACTGGTTTGGCGAAGTTCATCGCATATCACCTGAGGCACCCGTGCCGGTGCTCAAGGTGGAACGCGTGGAAGAGCGTCCCGGTGGCGCGGCGAACGTGGCACGCAACATCGCAGCGCTTGGCGCACAAGCTACGTTGTTGTCGGTGGTTGGTGACGATGAGGCCGGGGCGTGTCTGGAGAAGTTGCTCAAGCAGCATGATAACCTCAACGCGCTGCTGCATCGCGACAGCAGCATTGCCACCATCATCAAGTTGCGCGCCATCGCGCGCCATCAACAATTGCTGCGCATTGACTTTGAAACACCGCCCAGCCATGAGGTGTTGCATGCGGCACTGGCCGATTTTCACGCGCAGTTGCCCTTGGCTGATGTGGTGATACTGTCGGACTATGGTAAAGGCGGCCTGGCGCATATCGCCGAAATGATACGGCTGGCGCGCGCTGCCGGAAAACCTGTCCTGGTTGATCCCAAGGGTGAAGATTATGAGCGTTATCGCGGTGCGACGCTGCTCACGCCCAATCGCAGCGAATTTCGTCAGGTGGCAGGCGGCTGGGCGACTGAGGCCGAGTTGAATGCCAAAGCCGAGAAGCTGCGTATCGGCTTGCAACTTGACGCGCTGTTGATCACGCGCAGCGAAGATGGCATGAGTCTGTATCGTGACGATGAAGCGTTGCATGAGCCGACATGTACACGAGAAGTGTTTGACGTCAGCGGCGCGGGCGATACCGTAATCGCCACGCTGGCGGTGATGCTGGCGAGTGGCGCGGATTTGTCCGCCGCGATGCGCATCGCCAATCGCGCGGCCGGCATCGTGGTCGGCAAGCTGGGTACGGCGGTGGTCAGTCGTGAGGAAATCATTCAGGATATGCAGTAAATAGGGTGAGTGGTAAGTGGTCAGTGGCGGAGTTCCACTTGCCACTGAGGTGCGCAGCACCGTTCCACTTACTACTTTCTTTCTATGCCTATATAAAGCAAGTGAGGTCACTATGTATTACATCGTCACCGGCGCAGCCGGATTTATTGGCTCCAATCTGGTCAAGGCGCTCAATGAGCGTGGAGAGAACAACATCATCGCGGTGGACAATCTGTCCAGCGCCGATAAGTTCAGGAATCTGGTGGATTGCGAAATTGCCGACTTTCTGGACAAGGAAGATTTCCGGAAAAAAATCCAGGAAGGATTTTTTGATGGCCTGGTTAGCGCGGTGTTTCATCAGGGGGCGTGTTCTGACACCATGGAAACCGATGGCCGCTACATGATGGACAATAATTATCAGTACACCCTGGAGTTGCTGAACTACTGTCAGGCGGAGGAAGTGCCGTTTCTGTATGCCTCGTCTGCTTCTGTTTATGGCGGAGGTGATGCCTTCACTGAAAGCCGCGAGTGTGAAGCGCCGTTGAACGTGTACGCATATTCCAAGTTTTTGTTTGATCAGATCATGCGGCGCCGCTGGCACAAGCGCGGCGCACAGGTTGTCGGGCTGCGCTATTTCAATGTCTATGGCATGCGCGAACAGCACAAGGGACGCATGGCCTCGGTCGCGTTTCATTTTTTTAACCAGTATCGCGCAGAAGGGCGGGTTAAATTGTTTGAAGGCTGCGACGGTTATGATAACGGTGGACAATTGCGCGATTTTGTTTCAATTGAGGATGTGGTCAAGGTCAACTTGTTTTTTCTGGACAACCCGGATATTTCCGGTATCTATAATCTGGGTACGGGGGAAGCGCAAAGCTTTAACGATGTGGCGGTGGCGACCGTCAATACCTTGCGCAAGGCCGAAGGCAAGCACGCGCTCAGTCTTACCGAGTTGCAACAACAGGAATTGATCAGCTATATCCCGTTCCCCGATGCATTGCGCGGTAAATACCAGAGCTATACTCAGGCTGACATCGCTGCGCTGCGCGGTACGGGCTATGTGGAGCCCTTCCTGAGCGTGGAACAGGGCGTAGCGCGCTATGTGGAGCAAATGCTGAAGGCGTGAGCGTAGAAGTACACTGGCAGGGACGGCCGTTTCGCGTTCTTGCCGCAGCTTGCACTTCTTTTGTTGCACACGACAGTGCAGCGTCATTTTACTAATCCATCTATGCAGTACCACCCGACAGGGGTGGCGGTGTTTGTTTCGAGGTCGCAATGAATTCACAGAATTTTTCAGAAGTAAAAACCAATCTCCTGAGCGGTTTAACCGTCGCACTGGCACTGGTTCCCGAAGCGATTGCCTTCGCACTGGTGGCGCATGTGCATCCGCTAGTGGGACTGTATGCAGCCTTTATGGTGAGTCTGATTACCTCGCTGATCGGCGGGCGCCCGGGCATGATTTCAGGTGCGACAGGCGCGCTGGCGGTCGTGATGGTCGCACTGGTGGTGCAGCATGGCGTGGAATACCTGTTCGCCACGGTGGTTCTGATGGGCGTGCTGCAGATCGCTTTCGGTCTGCTGAAATTTGGCAAGTTCATCCGCATGGTGCCGCATCCGGTGATGCTGGGCTTTGTCAACGGTCTGGCCATCGTGATCTTTCTGGCGCAGATGGGGCATTTCAAAGTCACCGCCGCCGACGGCACGACAAGCTGGATGCAGGGTGCGCCGCTGTATACCATGCTGGGACTGATCGCGCTGACGATGGCCATCATCTATCTGTTGCCCAGACTGACTAAAGTGGTTCCCTCCACGCTGGCGGCGATCGCGACTGTTTCCGCGCTGGTGATTTTTTCCGGTATAGATACCAAAACGGTCGGTGACATGGCATCCATCAAAGGCGGCTTGCCACAGTTTCATCTGCCGGCTATCCCGATGAACTGGGAAACGCTGAACATCATCCTGCCTTACAGCCTGATTCTCGCGGCCATCGGCCTGATTGAGTCGCTGTTGACGCTTAATCTGATCGATGACATGACGCAGACGCGTGGCATGCCGAATCGCGCCAGTATCGGGCAGGGTGTGGCTAATGTGGTCACCGGTTTCTTCGGCGGTATGGGCGGTTGCGCAATGATAGGTCAGAGCATGATCAACGTGACCAATGGAGCGCTGAAAAATCTCTCAGGCATTGCTGCAGCATTGTTCTTGCTGAGTTTTATTCTGTTTGCTTCGGAGTGGATAGAGATGATTCCGCTGGCGGCGCTGATCGGTCTGATGTTCGTGGTGTCTGAAAAGACCTTCGAATGGGGTAGTTTTAGGCTATGGGGAAAAGTGCCGACGGCCGATGTGCTGGTCGTGGTGACCGTGGCGGTTGTGACGGTGCTGACTGATCTGGCCATCGCCGTGATCGTCGGCGTAATCATCTCGGCGCTGGTGTTCGCATGGCAACATGCCAAGAATATCGAGGTGCACGTATCCACCGAAGAGCATGGCTGGAAGGTATATGACCTGCATGGTTCGCTGTTTTTTGCGTCCACACAGAATTTTCTCGCACTGTTTTCACCCAAGGAAGATCCGGCTGAGGTGGTGATTGATTTCAAGAATGCACGCGTCAAGGATCATTCTGCGCTGGAAGCTATCGATCTTTTGGCGGAACGCTACACGCAGCAGGGTAAAAAGCTGCATTTGCGTCACCTTAGCCCTGATTGTCTGGAGCTGCTCGACAAGGCGCGGGCGATGATAGAAGTTAACGTGCTGGAGGATCCGAATTACCACCCGGCGGATAATCGTTTGGGCTAAATTTGCCGGGCCGTTCATAAAATTATTTTGGTGAAAAGCACGAATTTATCGAGCGTAACGGCTGTTGCCTATCGTGAATGAAGTGTATAAGCTTCGCCGCAATAACTAACAGGGTGAGTTTTATGGCTAATGAAGAATCAGCTCGACTGTCTGTCGCCACGTTTCGGGCGGCGTTAGCCTATCGGTTCAATTTGCGCGCTGATCAATCCAGTTTTGATGAGATTGATAAGAATATTCGCGATGGAATCGAGATCAGGGGTACCAACCTCTGGGTGCTGATGCTGGCGATATTTATTGCTTCCATCGGCCTGAACGTCAATTCCACCGCAGTTATCATCGGCGCGATGCTGATTTCTCCGTTGATGGGGCCGATTATGGGGGTCGGTTACGGCGTGGGGATCAATGATTACCTGCTGATCAGAAAATCGGTCGGCAATCTGCTGGTTTCATTTCTGATTGGACTGTTTACCTCAACCATTTATTTTCTGATCAGTCCGTTGTCTGTTGCACAATCCGAGTTGCTGGCACGAACTTCACCGACTATTTGGGATGTCCTGATAGCCCTGTTCGGCGGCCTGGCAGGCATCATCGCTTCAACGCGCAAGGAAAAATCCAATGTCATACCGGGCGTGGCGATTGCAACGGCGTTGATGCCGCCGCTGTGCACGGCGGGCTATGGGCTGGCCAGTGGTTCAATGGAAATGTTTTTTGGCGCGTTTTACCTGTTTTTCATCAACTGCGTATTCATTGCTTTCGCCACCTTGCTGCTGATCGGCTATCTCAAACCGCCTCACAAACGGTTCGTGAATGAAAAGCTGGAACGCAAGGTCAAGTTCTACACTTACATGGTGGTGATGGGCACAATCCTGCCCAGTATTTATCTGGCTTATGGGCTGGTGACTCGGGAGGTGTTCAATTCCAGAGCCAATGATTTTATTAAAAATGAGATGGTTTTTGAGAATAGTTTCATCGCAAAGCAGGCGATTTCGGCCAAGACTCAAGTGATTGACGTTACCCTGATAGGTCAGCAGATCAGTGATGAACGGTTTAATGAACTTTCCAGAAAGCTGGAACAGTACCGTTTGCCCAAAGCCAGGCTGGTGCTGCATCAAACCGTCATCAAGGAGCTGGACGAGGCGACGCTGAAACAATCGTTGCTGGCGGATGTTTTGAACAGCAACCAGCAGGTGTTTGATACCAAGAACAAGCAATTGCAGGATTTGCAAAATGAGCTGGCAAGCTTGCGCACAAAACAAAAACAGCAAAGTGAATATTTGCAGGAACAACAGAAAATATTTGCGGAACTCGTCGCGCAATATCCGCAGGTGGAGAAACTGGCCGTGGCTAAGACCAGCGAATATCAAATGAATGCAGACACCGCATCATCCGTGTTGTTGCTCAATATTACTTCCAACAAATCACTTTCGAGAACAGAGCGTAAAAAAATAAGTGACTGGCTGAAGGTCAGAACAGGGGTGGATCAAGTGAAACTCTCCATAGAAACTCATTAGGCTCACTGGAAAATTTATGACGCTCATCCCGGAAATCAAACCCAATCAATCCGTCGAACTGCTCAAGGAATTGCACATCCTGACGCGCGAGGGCAAGCTCAATCAGGACAGTCGGCGCAAGCTGAAGCAGGTGTATCACTTGTATCATTTCATCGAGCCGTTGCTGGATGAGGTGTTGGCAAGCAAAGCCGATCTGACACTGGCAGATCACGGCGCAGGCAAGTCCTATCTGGGGTTTATTCTTTACGATTTATTCCTCAAGGTGCGTGAAGTCGGGCATGTTTACGGTATCGAAACGCGTGAGGCTTTGGTTAGCAAGTCGCAGGAATTGGCGAGCAAACTTGGTTTTGCACGCATGTCGTTCCTGAATCTGTCGGTGGAGGATTCCATTGGTTCGCCGTTGCTGCCGGAACAAATTGACATCGTTACCGCGCTGCATGCCTGCAATACCGCCACCGACGATGCCATTAAATTCGCCTTGCACAAGAAAGCTAAATTCATTGTGCTGGTTCCCTGTTGTCAGGCCGAAGTCGCCAGTGTGTTGAACAAACATAAGAACCAGTCATTCGGCAAGACACCGCTGTCCGAAATATGGCGCCATCCTATACACAGCCGTGAATTTGGTAGTCATCTTACCAATGTGCTGCGCTGCCTGCTGCTTGAATCCCACGGCTATCAGCTGACTGTCACTGAACTGGTCGGCTGGGAACATTCGATGAAGAACGAACTGATCATTGCCCGTCACACGGGGAAGCCGCGTAAGGATGTAGGCCTGCGCCTGGAATTTATCCTGCGCGAATTGAACCTGGAGGCGTTGCGCGAGCGGTTTATCTATTAGCAGGCTGTGTCGCGTACTGTTGCGCCAGCGCCCAGCTAACATGTTCGCGCACCAGTTCAGAGGAATGTGCCGCGCGTGATTGCAAGGCTGCGATTATGGATGGGCTGTGCGGGGCATTGCCCATCGCTACGGCAATATTGCGCAGCCATTGTTCGTGGCCGATACGGTGGATAGGGCTGCCGGCCAGTTTGGCCTTGAACTCGGCTTCATCCCACGCAAACAATTCCGTCAGACCCCCATCATCCAGCCCGTGCCGCACGACGAAGTCGGACTCGGTAGTGGTTTGCGCAAAGCGGTTCCACGGGCACGCCAGCTGGCAATCGTCACAACCGTAAATGCGATTTCCTATCAAGGGACGTAACTCGATCGGAATGTGGCCTTTCAGTTCTATGGTCAGGTAGGAAATGCAGCGGCGCGCATCCAGTTGATACGGCGCGGTGATGGCTTGTGTCGGACAGATCGTTATGCAGCGGGTGCAACTGCCGCAATGTTCCTCTTGCGGTTCATCTGTCGGCAGCGGCAGATTGACGTATATCTCCCCAATGAAGAACCAGGAGCCGTGTTCGCGCGTCAGTAGTAAAGTGTGTTTGCCGCGCCAGCCCAGCGCCGCCTTGCTCGCCAGTTCCACTTCCAATACTGGCGCGCTGTCGGTGAATACGCGTCCGTCGAATATCGCCACTTCAGCGCGTATCTTGTCGGTAAGTCTGGCCAGACGATTGCGCAGCACCTTGTGATAGTCGCGCCCCAGGGCATAACGGGAAATAAAGGCACGCTCCCCCTGTTGCAACACCTGTTCACTATCGAGCGCATGGGGCGGCAGATAATTCATGCGCAAGCTGATGACTCGCAAGGTGCCCGGTATCAGTTCTGCCGGGCGGCTGCGTTTTACACCGTGTTTTGCCATATAATCCATCTCGCCGTGCAAACCGCGCGCAAGCCAGTCCAGCAGACCGGTTTCTGCTGCGCTCAGGTCGGTATCGGTAATGCCTACAGCCTGAAAGCCGAGTTCATATGCCCATACGCGTATCGTCGCGGCAAGCGCGTCGTATGGTCCTGACGGAGAATTTCTATTTTGCATAGCCTTGATGATAGCCGAATCACCCTGCAATTGGCCGATGAAAATGCGACTATGGGCTTGGCCGCCCGTTTGGCCGCGCAACTCCAGCCGGGTATGGTGATTTATCTGCACGGTGATCTGGGTGCGGGCAAGACATGCATGGTGCGCGGAATATTGAACGCACTGGGCTATAGCGGCCGGGTAAAGAGCCCCACTTACACCTTGCTTGAAACCTACCATGCCGCCGGACTGGACTTGTGCCACTTTGATCTGTATCGTTTGCAGGACGAAAATGAATGGGAGTCTGCCGGTTTTCGCGATGAAATTGACGGGCAGGCTGTTTTTTTAATCGAATGGCCTGAAAAGGCACAGTCATTTATTCCGCCAGCGGATCTGCTAATCGAATTGAAAATATTGCCACAGGGACGCGAGCTCGTCATCAAGGGCAAGACCACGATGGGATGGGCATGTTTAGAGCAGCTATAAATTTTATTTCAACGCACAAGGCGCGCAGGCTTGGTCAGGCCGCGGCTGCAGTGCTGCTTTGCCTATGGCTGCCGCAGTCGCAAGCCGCCATTGAAATCCTGGCGACGCGTTTCTGGCCAGCGCAGGATTACACTCGCCTGACGCTGGAATCAAAACAGGCCATTGGTCACAAGATGTTTTCCATGGAAAATCCGGATCGCCTGGTTATTGACTTGGAAGATGTTGAGCTGGGCGAGGCGCTGAACCAACTCTCCGGTAAAATTGGCACTGATGATCCCTATATCAAGGGGGTGCGCGTCGCGCGTTTCAAACCCGGCACGGTGCGTCTGGTGCTCGATCTCAAGAGTCAGATCAAGCCGCAGCTGTTCGATCTCAAACCGGTAGGTGAATATGGTTATCGCCTGGTGCTGGATGTGTATCCCGCTCAGGCAAATGATCCGCTGATGGCACTGCTCGATCAGGACAGCCCACCGTCTCCTGCCATAACTGAACCCGCGAAGCTGGCTGACAAATCGCTGGTTGAAGAGACTGGAAAATCAAGCGTAACCAACCGCAATCAGCCACAGTCGGCCTCGACGTCATTGAAGAACGTACCTGAATTGCGCGCCCGCACGCTGGTCATCGCCATTGATGCAGGTCATGGCGGGGAAGACCCGGGCGCACGCGGGAGCAAGGGTTCCAACGAAAAGGATGTCACACTGGCAATTGCGCGCAAACTGAACACGCTGATAAATGACATGCCGAATATGCGCGGCGTGCTGATTCGTGATGGTGACTATTTCATCCCGCTCAGCGGGCGTGTGGCCAAGACGCGCAAGGCCAGAGCCGATCTGTTTGTATCCATACATGCAGACGCATTTATCAAGCCGGATGCCCGTGGTTCGTCGGTCTTCGCGCTTTCCGAACACGGCGCTACCAGTACAGCGGCGCGCTGGCTGGCCAAGAAGGAGAATGAAGCGGATTTGATAGGTGGTATTAATATCGCGGTCAAGGATCGCTATCTGGCCCGCACCCTGCTGGATCTGTCGCAAACCGCCACGATCAATGACAGCATACGCCTTGCACGGCATGTGTTGGGTGAACTGGATCATATCAATGACTTGCATAGCGGTCATGTCGAACAAGCCGGATTTGCCGTGCTCAAATCGCCGGATATTCCGTCGATACTGGTGGAGACTGCTTTTATCAGCAACCCCAGCGAAGAGCGTCGTTTGAACGATGAAGATTACCAATTGAAGCTGGCCAATGCGGTCTTGAGTGGTATCAAACGCTATTTCTCCCAGAACCCCGCATTATCCAGACATAATATCGCACAAAATAATTAGGGATGGAAACGCCATGAATCAGCGACTGATCAGAATATTGGGCGGAACTACGGTGAATTACCCCTACGCACTGGAAAACAGCTATCCGCGCATTCTTGAAACGATCCTGTCGCTTTGGGATGACGACGAAATCGACAATTATTTTATGGAGTTAATGGTCAATGATCGGGGCGGGCGCTCCGGATTTCCACCTGAAATCGCTGCGGAAATCATGCATTTGAGCCTGGTTCACGCGGCCCAGGAACCGCCGGATAAGCACAAAGATATCTGGGATGCGGCTTCAAACTCGTTCACCAATTTTGCGCATCATCCCGCAACAGACTGGTCTGCACCGGACGAGCACTACAAGATCGAATTGCAAAAGCTGGATATTCCCTGTACGCCGGAAGGATTTTTTGAAGCCGCCGAAACCGGCAACCGCACGGCAGTGGCTTTATTTATCGAAGCTAAGATCAATACCGAAGTGCACGATAACCGCGGCTGGACGCCATTGATGATGGCCTCGTTTCATGGACGTGATGAAGTTGTCGGATTGCTGATTAAACATGATGCGGATGTTAATGCGCTCGATCTGGGGGGTAACAGTGCTTTGCACTGGGCCGCTTTTGGAGGACATACTGCCTGTGCCAGACAACTCATGCAGAACCATGCCCGAATGGATGTTCGCAATAACTTTGGCTGGACACCCTTAATGCAGGCAACGGCGCGAAATCACCTTGAGGTTGTGGTGTTGTTGATTGATAACGGGGTTAATCTGGATACTGCCGCCGATGACGGTTATACCGCATTGCACAAGGCGGCTGCGTTGGGCTATAGCGAAATTGCCCGGATACTGCTTGAGCAGGGAGCGGACCGCAAACTGAAGACTAACGATGGCGATACCGCTGAAAATCTTGCCGTCAAGAGTCGGCAGGAGGCGGTTGTCAGTTTGTTTAAGTCCGTCTAGATATACAGCGGATTGTCCGGGTCCAGTTTGCGGCCCATCTCGGCTGCCTCTGCGAAAGAAGAATCGTCACCCACTTCTTTCAACCGGTGTGACAGTGCCGCGAAGCTATCTTTATCGGCGCGTTTTTCATAGATACTCAGTAGAACAAGATACCCGTAAGTGTTTCTTGGGTTGGCCCTGATTGCCTGGATGAGCACTTCCTCGGCAAGATTGTCATCGCCGGAGCGCAGGTGTTTTTTTGCTTCCAGCAGCATTGCGTATTCAGGGGGAATGATAGCTGCACTTGTCTGTTCGGTGTGAGGTGAAGCTTCCATTGCTTGCTCGTCGAATGGCCAGACTTTATTCTCATTGGGTTGCGGTTTGGTGACGGGTTGCTCCCGCTTTTCGGCAAGTAATGGCGCAGTCTGTTCTGGTATTTCAGTAAACGACGGTTCGATCCGCTGTTGCACAGCAGCAGGCGATGCGCTAACAGGTGTCGCCAGTTTTTCAGTTGTGAACGTAGCAATGACAGGCGCGGCATTTGTTTCAGTCAACGGTGGCGTCATCACAGGTGAGGTTATCTCTTTGATTTGATACTGCGGCATCAATGGTGAACCTGCAGTTTCGTCTATATCATCAAACGGATTTTTCTTCACGTCCTGTGACTTGCGATACCAGACCAGACCCGAAACAGCCAATAGCAATGCCATGAACGCCAGCGCCAGCCTGTTTGCTTCAAAAAATGTCTCTGGTTCCGGTAAAGGCTGAACCGATGGGGAAGGAGTCTGAAGCGTGCCGGTTGCTGTGTTGAGAACGCTGCTGGCCGTTTCGCTTGAGGGCTGTACGCCTGAAGCCGCGTCAACGGATAGTTGATTGCTAAGATTAAGTCTGCCTTGCAATGCTTTAATTGCTGCCTGCATTGCGCCCAATTGTGCATTCAGGTCTTCGAGGGTCTTTTCCTTTGCAATCAATTCCTCATGTAAGGCATCGGCGCTCTCGCCCGTCGTCGGGTCGTGGCTGGAAATGGATAAGGACATGGCGAGTTTCATCTGAGGCACGCGGTCCGGATCCTTTACGGCCGCTCCGTGCAGAACATCGGGTGTGGCTTGAGTGGCTGGCTTGGGTGGGGTCGCGCGTTTGTTCTTTTTGGGCTTCAGGGCGGGCTTGGTTTGCTTGTCAGCTATCGTATCGCCTGCCTCCTTTGGCAGGGTTGCAGTGCTGGCTTGATGAACGGCCTCTTGTGCCGACGGATGGATAATGAGCGGCTGTACAGCAATGGTCGGTTCTCGTTGCCAGGAGGGGGAGGGGTCAAGTAAGAATGTATATGCCTTGATGAATTTTCCGGATACCGAAACGGTCTCAAGAAGCAAGCTGAGGTAAGGATCGTCTATCGGATACGGGGTGATAACGCGTATAAACGGCTGTGTTCCTTGCTCATTGATTAGGCGAAATTGGAATTTGTAACCATCAGGATATTGCAGATCAGTTTTATTGTAGGCGTCAATATCTGCCAGACGTATTTTGAGTTGCTGAGCCTCTGTCGCACCGAGATCGGCTAAAGCAATTTTAGCCGAGAGCGGTTGGCCCAGATGGCTCAGTACCTGAATCTCACCGAGTACGAGCGCATTGGCATTTGACATATAGATGACAGCGACGGAAATCATCCATAACTGGCAGAAGAGTCTCATGTAGCCCCGCGCCTTATTCTTCATTAATAAACATAAATGGTGTTATTGACGCGGGATTGTAACCATATTCCTTATGTTCGGGGCAAAATTAGCTTGGAAACACGCCCGTAGAGAGGTATCGGTCGCCACGATCACAAACGATGAACGCTATGACCGCATTTTCGACTTGTTGTGAAACGCGCAGAGCGACGCTCAGTGCGCCACCGGATGAAATGCCGCAAAAAATTCCTTCCTCCTGCGCCAGTCGGCGCGTCATGGTTTCCGCGTCTGATTGACTCACCAGTTCCAGCTTATCGATATTTCTATTGTTATAGATTTTCGGCAAATAAGCTTCCGGCCATTTACGGATACCGGGAATCTGCGCGCCTTGTTCCGGCTGCACGCCAATAATCTGCACGGCGGGATTTTGTTCCTTGAAGAATCGCGAGCAACCCATGATGGTGCCGGTGGTGCCCATACTGCTGACGAAGTGAGTGAGTTTGCCCTGAGTGTCACGCCAAATTTCAGGGGCAGTGCCTTCATAATGTGCGAGCGGGTTATCAGGATTCGAAAATTGATCCAGAATCAGGCCGCGACCCGCTGCGCGCAGCGCTTCTGCCGTGTCCCTGGCCAATTCCATGCTGCCTTCTTTCGCTGTCAGCACCAGCTCTGCGCCGAATGCCCGCATACTCTGGCGACGTTCTACGCTCTGATTTTCCGGCATGACCAGTATCATCCGGTAGCCGCGCATCGCTGCCGCCATCGCCAACGCGATACCGGTATTGCCGCTGGTTGCCTCGATCAGCGTATCTCCGGGGGTAATTTCCCCGCGCTGTTCGGCGCGCATAATCATCGAAAGCGCAGGTCTGTCCTTCACTGAGCCCGCCGGGTTGTTGCCTTCCAGCTTGGCCAGCAGTACATTGCTGGTGTCGCCTGGAATGCGTTTGAGTTGTACCAGTGGCGTATTGCCAACGAAATTTTCTATGGATGGGTACATCGTTTCGATTTTCCAAAGGCGCAATGATAACTGCGCTGGCAGGAAGCTGCATGACGATGAACAGAAATATATTCTCGGGTATGCCGTGCGTCAGTGGGCAGCTATGTCACCCGTTTCGTCAAGTGGCCACAACTGATGCGCATCCAGCAGTAAGCGGTAGCGCGTTTCGTTGGCATCCAGTCGTGCAAGTGTTTCCGTTAACGAAGACTCCAGCGCAAAACGGCGTGCAGTGAGGCTGTCCGACAGACTGCTCTCACCCAGGCGAGAAGCCTTGGCGGTCAGTTCGGCATTGTTGCGTATCGCCAGAGCCGCCAGCTGCGCCTGTTGCCAGATCTCGAATCCCTTGACGGCCTGGAGATGCGCGGCATAAATGTCACCTTCCAGACGGCGCCTGACAAATGCTTCCTGGTCGGCGGCAATCTCGGCCTGCTGTTGGACGCCGTCCGCCGTGGCATTGCGATGCCCGAACGAGAGCGGTACGCTGACATACACTCCGGTCACTTTCTCGTTGCCGGCTGATTCACTCGAATAACGCAGGCCGACGACAGGGTCGGGAAGCAGGTCGGCGCGGCTGCGTTGTGCCAGCAGGTGTTGCACGTGGCTGTGCTCCTGCACCATGGCGAGTTCATGGTTGTCATCGAGTATACGTGCTTTCCAGAAGGCGAAATCATGTTCGATGGCTTGAGGGATGGCGGGCGGAGTGTTAAGGGTTTGCCGGATGGCAGGGAAACTGCGTGTCAGATCGTTGCTCGCCAGTTGGGCACGCAACTGGGCCTGCCGCCATGACACGCCGGACTGTGCCGCGGCGGCTTGTGCCTGATTTAATTCGAGTTTGGGCGCGTCACCTGCCTTGACCCGTTTTTCGACCATTTGTGCCAGCTGGTTGAGGATGTCTGTTTGTTGTTCCCATAAGGTGACTTGAGCTTGTTCGCGTTGCCAGATGAACCACTGTCGCAACAGGCTGCGTCCGGCTTCATGGCGCGCATCACCCAGCGTGTATTCGGCACGGGCAACGCTGGCCGCACCGATATCCTTATCAATATTTACTTTGTTAAACAGGCGTAGCGGGCGTTCCAGTGCGACATCCCATTCCTGTAATTTTTGTCCTGTATTGGCGATGTTTCGTTGCGATGAACCTGCGCGCAGATTGAATTCATAAGGACCGTTATCCCACTTGCGCTGGTTGGCACGTTCCATTTTCAGGCCGCTGCTGGCATTTAATACCATCAGATGCTCATCTAAGGCGCGTTCCACTTGCGCAGGTGGCGGCAGATCTGGGCGGTTGATCTCTGCGGCACTTGCGATGCCATTGAACAAGGCTGCGCCAATAAAACAACTAACGACTAACGCCTGAGCGTAGCGGTCGCAGCTTGAGCCGCGGGAACCGCACGGCCTACCCCTTGCGGGTGTACGACTTGAGCCTGTCTTACTCATGCCAGCCTCCCGAATTCAATCACCGGCGTCATCCAGTAGGCAATTTCAGGATTGGCCTGGTTCTGCTTGAGATGTGCAATGAGTTGGCGCGCATCTTCTATATTCATCACGCTGATAATCTGTACGCGCTGCGAACGTCCTCGCACCTGTTCCAGCATGCTGGGTAGTTTTTCCTTCTGGCTGCCGCCTTCTATGCGCGTCAGCGAAAAGCCGCGCACCCATTCGGGATGCTCCAGCAGGTGATCGACCAGATGCTCTTCCTGGGAGCGATGGCAGACCAGAGTCAAACAGCAATTCATTTCTTTCATGTGGATTTCCTTACGCTTTCAAGTCCGAAACGGCGATACAGGATAGGCAGCATGATCAGTGTCAACAGCGTTGAGCTGATCAGCCCGCCGGTCACCACGATGGCAAGCGGCTTCTGGATTTCGGAGCCGGGGCCGGTGGCAAACAGCACCGGCAACAGACCAAAGGCGGTGATGCTGGCGGTCATCAGTACCGGACGCAGACGACGCTTTGCCCCTTCAAACACGACCTGGGTGATATCCATTCCTTCGGCGTGCAACTGATTGAAGTAGGACACCATCACCACGCCGTTGAGCACCGCAATGCCGAGCAGTGCGATGAAGCCGACCGAAGCAGGTACGGACATATACTCACCGCTGATCCATAAGGCAAAGATCCCGCCTATCAATGCAAACGGAATGTTGGTGAGCACCAGCACGGCTTGTCTGACAGAACCAAAGGTGGCGAACAGCAGCATGAAGATCATGCCGAGTGCCACGGGTACCACCACGGCAAGCCGCGCCGCTGCGCGTTGCTGATTCTCGAACTGCCCGCCCCAGGTCAGCGTGTAGCCAGAAGGGAGGGTGATTTGGCTTGCTACGGCAGCCTTGGCTTCTTCAACAAAACCGACCAGGTCACGGTCACGCACATTGCTTTGTACGACTACCATACGCATGCCATTTTCACGGTCAACTTTCACCGGGCCATCGGTGCGCTCCAGTTTGGCCACGACGGACAACGGTATGCTTTGGCCGTTGGGCAGGGGCAGCGTGAGTGCAGAAAACAGGGCGGGTGAGTGTCGAATGTCAGTCTCGCCGCGTATGATAAGCGGTGTGCGCCTGCCGTTTTCGATGATGGTGCCGAGTTGCTGGCCTTCTATCTGGCTGCGCAGGGTCATGCCGATGTCATCTACATTCAGCCCGAGGCGGCCGGCAGCAAGCCTGTCGATTTCCACGCGGAAATATTGCACGCCACTATTTTTGACGGTGGAAACATCTTCGCTTCCCCGAATAGCTTCCAGTACAGTGACCATTTTCTCAGCGGTTTCGTTGAGCTTGTTCAAGTCCGTGCCGAAGATCTTGATTGCAATGTCGCCGCGTGCGCCGGTGAGCATTTCAGACACGCGCATGGCGATCGGCTGGGTGAAGTTGTATTCCACTCCGGGGAAATTTTCCATTACTTTTCGGATGTGATCGGCAATGGCGGTCTTGTCCCCGCTGCGCCATTCCGCCTGGGGTTTGAGTACCAGGAAGTTGTCGGTCTCGTTTAAACCCATGGGGTCGAGACCGAGTTCGTCCGCACCGGCGCGCGAGACGATGCCTTTGACTTCCGGAACCTCCCTGAGTATGGCTTGCTGGATACGTTGGTCGATGAGGGCGGTTTGGGCGATGTTGATGGAAGGTAGTTTGGATACCTGCATGATCAAATCGCCTTCGTCCATTTCCGGCATAAAGGCCTTGCCGATCAGTGTGTACACCCCGCCGCTGATTACCAGCATGGCCAGCGCAATGCTGATCACCATGCGTTCCCTTTTCAATGCGCGTTCCAGCATGGGAGCATATATTGCCATGGCGCGGCGTACCAGCCACGGTTCATCGTGACTGGCTGTTTTGAGCAGTAAGGATGAAAGCATCGGCACTATGGTCAGCGAAAGGATGAGTGAGGCTGTCAGTGCAAATACGATAGTCAGGGCGACTGGAATGAACAGCTTGCCTTCCAGTCCTTGTAGGGTCATCAGCGGCAGAAACACGATGATGATGATGGCGACTCCTGCGGCAACTGGTGTGATGACTTCCTTTGTCGCGCGGTAAATAACGTGCAGATGAGAAATATGCGCCCGCTTGTTGGCGAGGTGATTGATGATGTTTTCCATCACTACGACCGAACCATCTACCAGCATGCCGATGGCAATCGCCAGCCCGCCCAGGCTCATTAAGTTGGCTGACATGCCAAACTTTTGCATCAGGATGAAGGTGGTCAACACCGCAAGCGGCAGGGTGATGGCGACCACGATAGCCGCCCGCAAATTACCCAGAAAAAGCACCAGCAATATCACCACCAGTACAATGGCTTCAGTGAGTGCTTTTGATACCGTGCCTATCGCGCGGTCTACCAGGCTGCCGCGATCATAAAATACCTGTGTAGTTACGCCGGCAGGAAGAGTGGGCGCCAGTTCCTTCAATTTGGCCTGTACCCCGGCAACAACTTTTTGAGCATTTGCGCCGCGCAGCCCCAGTACCAGGCCTTGCACCGCTTCACCCTTGCCGTCTTTGCTGACTACGCCATAGCGTGTCATGCTGCCTATGCGTACTTGTGCGACATCGCCAATGCGTATCGGATTGCCAGCCGGGCTGGCTATGACGATATTACGCAGATCCTGCAGATTTTTGATGCTCCCTTCGGCGCGTACCAGTAAGGCTTCGTCGCCGTCGTTGATGCGCCCCGCGCCATCGTTGCGATTGTTGGCTTGTAATGCCTGCTCCAGCATCGCAAAGGAGATGCCGTGCGAGGCGAGGGCGTTGTGATCCGGCACGACTTCAAAACTGCGCGCAAATCCGCCCAGAGAATTGACATCAGCCACGCCGGGTAAGGTGCGCAATGCCGGCCGTATTACCCAGTCCAGAAGGGTGCGACGTTCCTCAAGTGAAATATTGTCGCCTTCCACGGTGAACATAAACATTTCACCCAATGGCGTAGTGATGGGTGCGAGACCGCCGGAAGCCGAAGGCGGCAATTCGCGTTGTGCGTTATTCAGACGTTCGGCTACCTGCTGGCGTGCCCAGTAAATGTCGGTGCCATCGTTGAAGTCGATGGTGATGTCGGCAATCGCGTATTTTGAAATGGAACGCATGATGCGCTGATTGGGGATGCCCAGCATTTCCAGCTCTATGGGTGCGACGATGCGCGCCTCGACTTCTTCGGGAGTCATGCCCGGCGCCTTCATGATGAGCTTGACTTGTGTCGAGGAAACATCAGGAAACGCATCAATCGGCAGGTCACGGAACGAGACGATGCCTGCACCAATCAATAGCAACGTTAACGCGGCCACCAACAGGCGTTGTGTCAGGGAGAATTCAACCAGTTTTGAAAACATTAGTTACCCCCGCCGATGCCCATCATGCTTGATTTGAGGGCTGAAACGCCGCCCACGGCGATTTTTTCATCTCCCTTCAGTGCGCTACTGATGACGCTGTTTTGTGCACCTTCGTTGAGTATGTTGATGGTTTGCGCACGAAAACCTTGTGATGTCCTCACGAAAAGCACGGGCTTTCCAGAGATGCGCGCAATGGCGCTATTGGGAATTTCCCATTGCGCAACACTGTTGGTGGCGGTGCTTATGCTGACTTCGATAAACTGGCCGGGGCGCAGATTTTCTGTGCCATGCTGAATAAGACCCCGCAATAAGATGGTCTGGTTGGATCCGCTCAGACTGCGCGCAATCGCAGTGATGGTGCCGCTAGCGGAATAGGCAGGAATACTAATCAATGCACCTGTCTTGATATTGCGGGTGACAGCCAATGGCGCCTGAATTTCCAGAGCGAGTGGATCAAGCCGGGCAATCTTGAAAATAGCGACGGCAGCATCGAGTCGTTGTCCGGCGCTGGCGGTTTTTTCTAAGACTACACCATCAATAGGCGCTGTCAGGGTAAGTAAACTGCTCAAATTACCGGCAGATTGTAGTTGGGCTATTGCATTGGCCGTCATTCCTGAAAGACGCAGCAGTTGTTTACGTTCCGACAGGGTGGCCTGAGTTTCGAGTGCCAGACCACGGGCAGCGCGATAGCGGCTCTCGGAGATAATGCCGTCCTTATATAAGGACTCGTCACGCACCATGTTGTCGCGAGCGAGTTGATGTTGTGCATTCGCGAGCAACAAACCACGTTGTGCCTCGGCCAGGGCCGGACTTTGCAGGCGAGCAATGGGCTGCCCCTTCTTTACGCTGTCGCCTACGCCCACCAAAGTTTGTTCGACCATCGCAGCAAGCGGTGTGCTGATGACAAACAACTGATTGCCTGGAATGACGACCTGCGCGGGTAGTCCGGAAATTTCGCCGGAATGCTTGCTTGGCAGTGCAGCAGTAGTAATGCCTAGAGATTGTATTTGTCCGGCATTAACAACGATATTTTCACTCGCATGACCGGATTGGATGATAGACAGGGCAATCAGCCCAAAAATAAATGAGACGTTCTTCATATAAAACTCCGGTGTGCACAAGGTGTGTTGCGCATTTTACTGGTTAGGCAGGGGAAATTCACAGCTATAGTCCTGCATAGTGCAGCAATGGTTCATTAGTGCAGAGAAAATAGTTAAAAATAAAATATTGTTTGACGCCGAAGTGTGCCTTTGCTATAGTTCGTTTTCTGACGCGGGGTGGAGCAGCTCGGTAGCTCGTCGGGCTCATAACCCGAAGGTCATAGGTTCAAATCCTGTCCCCGCAACCCGGTTTTTAGTCATAGTTAAAACTGTGACGCAGATATTAAAAATAATACAGAAGTCGCTTGACAGAGAGTTTTTGATCTCTATAATGCGCACCTCTTCGCTGCTGAGTAAGTAGCTGGCGCGAATGCTCTTTAAAAAACTAATTAAACAATCGACGAGTGTAGGTGCTTGGTTTTTGGGAAGTTTATTGGCCTTTGGGTTGATAAACGACTTTAAAATATAGTAGTACT
>JAURZN010000192.1 GCA_030653355.1 Gallionella sp.
ATCGTACTTCTGAATCGCTGCAATCGTGTCGCCACCACCCGCCAGCGTAAAGGCCTTGGTGTCAGCAATGGCTTGAGCTATGGCTTTGGTGCCTTCGCCAAACTGATCAAATTCAAACACGCCGACCGGGCCATTCCATACAACCGTTCCGGCATTCATGATGATGTCACAGATTTCCTGTGCGGACTTGGGGCCGATATCAAAGATCATTTCGTCATCGGTAACGTCTTTGGCGTTTTTCAGAATCGCCGGGGTATTCTCATTGCCCGGAATAAAGGGCGCAGCCGTACCCACCACGACATCGGTCGCGATAGGAATGATGGCGCCGCGTGCTGTCATCTTGGCAATCAGAGCCTGTGCAGTTGGGACCAGATCGTCCTCGCACAGCGATTTACCGACGGGATGCCCGGTCGCCTTCAAGAAAGTGTTGGCGATACCGCCACCGACGACCAATTGCTCACACTTTTCAGAGAGTGATTCGAGCACCGTCAGCTTGGTGGAAACCTTGGAGCCGCCAACGATAGCAACCATTGGGCGTGCCGGACTGAGCAGGGCTTTGGTCAACGCTTCCAGTTCTTCGGTCAGCAAAATACCGGCCGCGGCTACGGGTGCAAATCTGGCCACACCATGAGTCGATGCCTGAGCGCGGTGCGCCGTGCCGAATGCATCCATTACGAAGACGTCGCACAAGGCGGCATATTTTCTGGAGAGCTCTTCATTGCTTTTCTTCTCGCCCTTGTTGAAACGGCAATTTTCCAGCAAGACCAATTCGCCTTCGGCCACATCAAAACCGCCATCTGTCCAGTCCTTGATCAGACGAACCGGCTTACCCAGCTTGTTGGCGATAACATCGGCAACCGGCTTCAGCGAGTTTTCTTCTGAGTACACACCCTCTTCAGGGCGACCCAGGTGCGAGGTTACCATCACACGCGCACCCGCATTAAGCGCGGCATTGATCGTTGCCATCGAGGCCGTGATGCGCGCATCAGAGGTAACTTTGCCGTCTTTAACGGGGACGTTCAAATCAGAACGAATCAGGACACGCTTGCCCTTGAGATCCAGATCGGTCATTTTAATTACGGACATTTTCTACTCCAAAAAATGGTGAGTGGTGAGTGGTGAGTGGTGAGTTGGTTTTTCCACTTGCTACTTCCCACTCTCCACTCACAGCAATTATGCGACGTGACGAACCATGCGCATCAGATTACAGGTATAACCGTACTCATTGTCATACCAGGCCACGACCTTGACGAAGGTCGGATCGAGCGCGATACCCGCTTCGGCATCGAATACGGACGGGCAGGTATAACCGCGGAAATCAGTGGAAACCACTTTTTCATCGGTGAAGCCCAGCACGCCCTTCAACGGACCGCTTTCGGATGCCGCTTTCATCGCGGCTACAATCTGCTCGTAGGTTGCCGGATTGTTCAGCTCAACGGTCAGATCAACTACCGAAACGTCAGAGGTCGGCACACGGAAAGCCATACCAGTCAGCTTGCCCTTCAGTTCAGGCAATACCACACCCACAGCCTTTGCAGCACCGGTCGAGGATGGAATGATGTTTTCCAGAATACCGCGACCACCGCGCCAATCCTTGTTGGACGGGCCGTCAACAGTTTTCTGAGTCGCCGTTGCCGCATGCACTGTCGTCATCAGGCCGCGCTTGATGCCAAATGTGTCGTTCAACACTTTGGCTACCGGAGCCAATGCGTTGGTTGTGCAAGAAGCCGCCGAAACAATCGCTTCGCCCTTGTACTTGTCATGGTTCACGCCGTAAACGAACATCGGCGATGTGTCTTTGCATGGCGCAGACATAACCACTTTTTTCGCGCCTGCATTGATATGAGCCTGACAGGTTTCTGTCGTCAGGAAGAAACCGGTACACTCGATAACGATGTCAACACCCACTTCATTCCATTTCAGGTTTGCCGGATCACGCTCGGCTGTCAGACGAATTTCCTTGCCGTTGACCACCAGATTGTTACCGTTCACGGCGACGTCGCCGTTGAAACGGCCATGCACGGAATCGTACTTCAGCATGTAAGCCAGATAGTCAGGCTCCAGCAAGTCATTGATCGCAACAACTTCGATCTCAGGAAAATCCTTGGTAGCCGCGCGGAACACCATACGCCCGATACGACCAAACCCGTTGATACCAACTTTAATTGTCATGTCTTCTCTCCTTGTTTTAGTTATTTATAAACCTGTCGTCTTTCAGTCTTACAGCACACCCTTGACCGTCTTCACTACATTTTCCACAGTGAAACCGAAGTGCTTGAACAATTCCGGTGCAGGTGCGGATTCGCCGAAGCAATCCATGCCCACCACTGCGCCATCCAGACCTACATACTTGTACCAACCGCCCGTCACACCAGCTTCTACAGCGACGCGGTTTACGCCCTTGGGCAATACGCTATCCTTGTAAGCCTGATCCTGCTTATCGAACACATTAGTCGATGGCATGGACACGACGCGCACGTTGATGCCGTCCGCAGCCAGCGCCTTTTGCGCATCCAGCGCCAAACTCACTTCGGAGCCAGTCGCGATGATCACAGCCTGAGGCTTGCCGCCTGCAGCTTCGGACAGCACGTAAGCACCCTTGCGGATATTGGCGATTTGCGCCGCATCGCGCTTCTGGAATTGCAGGTTCTGGCGACTAAAGATCAGACTGGAAGGCCCGTCGTTGCGTTCAACAGCGGCAACCCAGCACACGATGGATTCAACCGTATCACAAGGACGCCATGTT
>JAURZN010000195.1 GCA_030653355.1 Gallionella sp.
CACTTTTTAATACGACGACTCACTCGCAGCAATCCTATTCGGCTTCGTTGCGTTATAAGTTCTGATTTTGAATTGAGGCGCTATCGCCTCAGTGGTTCTGACCTGCTGACACAGACTGTCAGTCTGTAGCGGGGTTTTTGGTGTTTAATTGAAGTTCTGTCATCTGAATGGGGAGAGGCTTGATGAATATGGAAATAAATTTGCAGCGTCGCAAGGCGCTTAAAACGGGCGGCGGGGTCGGGCTACTCGCATTATTTGGCGCGCTCGGCCTGTTGCAGTCGGGTGTGGCGTTTGCGGAGTGGAATAAAACTGCTTTTTCGGCAAAAACGATGGATGATGCCTTGAATGCGCTGGGCGTCATTGTTCCGGAGAACGGTGCAGCCTCAATTCAATTGACGGTACCTGAAATTGCTGAAAATGGTTCGGTTGTGCCGGTCACCGTTGCCAGCACGCTTGCTGATGTCGAGCAAATAACCATCTTCGTCGATAAAAATCCTAATGTGCTGGCCGCCAATTTCACTCTGCCACAAGGTACAGAGGCGTATATCACGACCCGTGTAAAAATGGGGCAAACGGCAAATGTCATCGCTCTGGTAAAGGCGGGTGGCAAGTTTTATCGTACTTCCAAAGAAGTTAAGGTGACGGCCGGCGGCTGCGGCGGTTAACGGACACAATTAAATCGATTACGAGGTGTAATGATGGGCAATCCAATGAAAATTCGCGCCGCTGTCAAGGATGGCGTGACCGAAGTAAAAATTCTTATGCAACACGAAATGGAAACCGGACTGCGTAAAGAGGCGGACGGTACGCTGGTGCCGGCCTGGTTCATCACCGAAGTTAAAGCCCAGTACCAGGGACGTACGGTACTGGAAACACAGTTTGGTCAATCCGTTTCCAAGAATCCCTACCTGCTGTTCCGCTTCAAGGGCGGCGCGGCGGGTGAAAAAATAACGGTTAGCTGGGTAGATAACAAGGGTGATACGCGCAGCGACGAAGTCAGCATCGCGGGATAGCATGACGAGCTGAACGGCTTGTGTCAGTTTCACGAACATTTTTTTCTGGGGGGTATAGATGAACACCAGCAATGTAAAAAAATTGATTCCGCTATTGGTATTGGCGACCAGTTGTGCAGCAACGGCAGCCGAGAACGAGATTTCAGATTCGGATCGCATCGCACAATATCGGGAGATGATCAGCGATGGTAATCCGGCTGATTTTGACGAAATGCGCGGCGAAGAGTTATGGAAAACCGTCGCCGGTCCCAAGCAGGCAACGCTGGAAAAATGCGATCTGGGTAAGGGTGCAGGAGTGGTGAAGGGCGTCTATACCGAACTGCCGCGCTACTTTAAGGATACCGGCAAGGTACAGGATCTGGAATCGCGTTTATTGACCTGCATGACGACCTTGCAAGGTATTCCGGAAGAGGAGATTACAGCCAAGCCGTTCGCTTCTGACAAGAAAGCTTCCGATATCTCTTCGCTGGCAACGTATGTAGTGGGCCAGTCCAAAGGGATCAAGATGGCTGTCTCGACTAAGCATCCTCAGGCAAAAGAAGCCTACGAGATAGGCAAACGCATCTTTAACTACCGTGCAGGCCCTTATGATTTTGCCTGCTCTACATGTCATGCAACCAGCAATGTGCGTATCCGCATGCAGGATTTGCCTAACCTGAATGTCAGGAAAGATGCGCAAACAGCGTATGCCAGCTGGCCTGCCTATCGTGTTTCTCAGGGCTTGACGCGCTCCTTCCAGTGGCGATTGAATGATTGCTTCCGTCAGCAACGCTTCCCTGAACCAAAGTTCGCATCTGAAGCAACTGTCGCATTGACCATGTTTCTGGCGGTCAGTGCAAACGGTGGTGAATATGCAGGCCCGGGTCTAAAACGTTAGGAGATGACGAACATGAATGCAAAATTGATTATTGGACTTGCGGTGAGTGCAGCGCTAGCCTCGATTTCCCTGTCTGCTCAGGCGGGGAATACGGCAGGCGGGCTGGACGCAAAAACGGCTGAGATCGTCAAACGTGACTTCCGCGACAAGGGGATCGCCAAGGCTACACGCGTCAATCAGGATGAGTTGCAGGCGATGTGCAGCAAGTATGTCGATAAATTGCCCGCAAAAATAAAAACCAGGCTGGAAGCCGAGCAGACCGATGCCATTAAGTGGCCCGCCGACGGAAAGTATATGGGCGACTGGAAAGCGGGCGAGAAGTTGGCTCAAAGCGGCAGGGGGATGACCTGGAGCGACAAGGCGGAAGAGCCTGCGGGCGGCAATTGTTATAACTGCCATCAGTTGTCTTCCAAGGAAATCGCCTTTGGAACCATAGGCCCCAGTCTGCTGAATTTTGGCAAGATACGCGGCAACACTGAAGCCAACCAGCGTTATACCTATAGTCGCATCTACAATGCAAAGGCCGTGAATGCGTGCGCCAACATGCCCCGCTTTGGTCATATGGGTATTTTGAGCGAGGCTCAAATCAAGGATCTGGTCGCGTTGTTGCTGGACCCTGAATCACCCGTTAACAAGTAGCTGTGCATCCCTCCCGCCGTTCGCGG
Organism: Gallionella sp.; assembly: GCA_030653355.1. Classification (GTDB taxonomy): domain Bacteria; phylum Pseudomonadota; class Gammaproteobacteria; order Burkholderiales; family Gallionellaceae; genus Gallionella. The sequence goes on from JAURZN010000195.1 coordinate 2,556, forward strand.
CGGGAGAAATCGTTACAAATCCTTCCTACCTTTCCATTACAAGGGATTTACCATGGACATGAATCGTCGCGAATTCCTTCAGTTGCTGGCTATCGCATCGGCGGGTGGCTTCATGCTGAATAACAATGAAAGCTATGCGGCGACAGATGCTAGGCGTTTCTACGAATTGCCACGGCATGGCAATGTCAGCCTGCTGCATATCACGGACAGCCACGCGCAATTGAACCCGATGTATTTTCGTGAACCGGAAATCAATCTGGGCGTGGGAGGGACGAATGGCCGCCCCCCTCATCTGGTAGGTAATGCACTGCTTAAACATTTCGGCGTTAAACAAGGCTCGCCAGAAGCGTATGCCTACACCAGTCTCAACTTCGTCGAAGCAGCACGCACTTACGGAAAAGTGGGCGGATTCGCACATCTGGCCACCCTGGTTAAACAAATACGTGCGTCACGCCCCGGGGCCTTACTGCTGGATGGCGGCGACACCTGGCAGGGCAGCGGACAAGCGTTGTGGACTAAAGGTCAGGATATGATAGATGCCTGCCTGGAGCTGGGTGTGGATGTCATGACCATGCATTTTGAGTGTATGTATGGCGCGCAACGTATCAAGGAGGCCGAAGAAGGTGTTTTGCGTGGCAGGATAGAAGTGGTCGCGCAGAACGTCAAAACCAACGACTTTGGTGATCCGGTATTCAAGCCTTATGTCATACGGGACATCAACGCGATTCCGGTTGCGATTATCGGTCAG
>JAURZN010000216.1 GCA_030653355.1 Gallionella sp.
GCCTTTGCGCTCGGCATAGCGCAGATACATGCGCAGCAGCATGGAGGCCCAGTCCTGCGCTTCGGTGCCGCCTGAACCCGCCTGAATGTCGACAAAACAGCTGTTGGGATCCATAGGATGATTGAACATGCGGCGGAATTCCATCTCCGCGACGCGTTTCTCGATATCCTGAATGTCGGCAGCAGTGCTGTCCAGCGACTCCTCGTCATTTTCCGCCTGAGACATTTCAAACAATTCGGCGGCGTCCGCAAGGTCTTGCTGAATCTTACCGAGGCCGAGCACCACGCTTTCCAGCATCTTGCGCTCACGTCCCAATTCCTGTGCCCGTTTGGCGTCCTGCCAGATGGCAGGGTCTTCAGCGAGTTCGCAAACTTCGGTCAGGCGTTCCTGCTTGGTATCGTAGTCAAAGATACCTCCGTAATTCGGCGCTGCGCAGGGCTAAATCTTGAAGTTGGTTATTAAGGGCATTGATTTGTTCGGCTTCCATGATTTTATCCTGATAGGTGTGTTGCAAAAAGGGCATGATTATATCGCAAACAGGCCTATCAACACCCCGCAAGCGATGGCGCCAAAGCCGACCGCAACTTGCTTGGCAAGACCTTTTCCGCCTATGAAAGCCACCATGCCAAATTTGAAGGCGAGATTGGAAAGGAAAGCGATGGTGATCGCCGTGACGGTCTGATGCTCGCTCAACTGGCCGAGATTAAACAGGCGCAGACTAGATAGGGTGATGGCATCGACATCGGTCAGCCCGGAAATCAGTGCGACTATGTACAACCCCTGAGAACCCGCAACATCCTTCATCCAGGCGGAGCCCAGCAATACTGCAACATACAGTAGACCGAAGCCTATGGCGGTATGCAATTCAGCCGGATTGCGTGTATCGGGAACATAGAGTTCGGTCTCGCGACTCATCTTGCGCCAGTTATACAGAGCGACGCTCAAACCGAGCAACAAGCCGCCAGCCAGCACCGGCAACAGTCCGGGCAAGGCACCGTAGGCCACCACGGCGCTGACCACCATCAGACGCAGGATGACCACCAGACTGGCAATCACGATCACGGCAGCGGCGAGATTCAGCATGGCCTGATTGGTTTTGCTGTTTTTTGCGTAAATCATCGTAGTGGCCGTACTGGAAGCCAGCCCGCCGAAAACGCCCAGAAACAGCGCGCCGTAGCGGGTTCCTGCCACTTGCAGCGCGATATAGCCTGCCAGGCTGATGCCGGATATCAGCACTACCATCATCCAGGCCTGATAGGGATTAAAGGCCAGATAAGGGCCGTAATCCTGATTGGGCAGTATCGGTAATACGATAAAGGTCAGCACGCAGAATTGCAGCACGGCAACCAGATCGCGGCGCGTCATTTTTTGCGAGAAGCCGCGCAACTCTGGTTTGAAATAGAGCAGGGCAGTGACTCCTATCGCCAGCATCACGGCGAGTTTGGCCAGACCGTACCAGATCATTGCACCCAGCCCGTAACACAGCAACAAGGCGATGACGGTGGTCGTGCCGGGATCGTTCCATATATCGGTGCGCAGTGACACCATACCCGCTTCCGGGGCTGAAGGGGGCGAGAGCGGGCGGGCGTGACGACGTTCTATTTTTGCAATATCGTCCTGCCTGACAGAGTTTTTCAGGTAGGCCGCGATAATCATGGCGGCCACGACCAGCAAACCGGCAATCAACATCCAGGGAGAATTCAGTCTGGTAGAGAGCAAGGCGGTCAGCGTACCGAAAACAGCAACCAGCGCAAAAGTACGTAACCCCGCCTTGGCAGACGGATTACGCTCGCGCTCCAGACCGATTAGCAGACCGATGGAGAGGCTGGTCAGGAATTGCGGCAATGCTTCTATGCCGTTACCTTGCAGAAAAGTAATTTCCATGGTGTCTCCCCTTTAAATCAGGATTGTGAAATGCGCCGCGGTAGATTTTTCACCGCCGGTTGATTATTCCCAATGCCGAATAATCAGTTGCAGGCTCTGGCTGCCATTGTATTCATTGATGCTCAGGCTGTACACGGCGTGAATTTGTTCGGGGAGGGCTTCGTTGTATCCGAACAGGATCGCTTCGATTGCCTGACCATGTGCCATCAGTCGCAATTTGAGGTGCTTTTCGCCGACCACACGCTGGCTCTGTACCTTGAAGTCATCATTGAATTGCGGAGCCGGGAAACCTTGTCCCCAAACCTGCTCATCCAGCAAACGTGCCGCATCCAGCGTCATTTCGTCAGGCGGCAGCATGCCGTCAGTTTCGATGCGTAATAAGAGGTCATTGGCATTAAGCAGTTCGCTGGCGACTTGTTCGAAGGCGGTAACAAATTCGGCAAAGTCGGCCGCATCAATACTCAACCCTGCGGCCATGGCATGCCCGCCGAATTTATTGATCAAAGCGGGATAGCGTTTGCTGACCAGATCGAGGGCATCACGCAAGTGCAGCCCGGCGATGGAACGGCCCGAGCCTTTCAGTTCCCCGTTGTTTGCCTGTGCAAAGGCGATCACCGGCCTGTGGAATTTATCCTTGAGACGCGAGGCCAGGATGCCGATAACACCCTGATGCCAACTTTCATCAAACAGCGCAAGGCTGAAGCCGTCGCTGGGGTTGACCGATTCAAGCACCGCCAGCGCACTGTCCTGCATATCGGCCTCAATACTGCGTCGTTCACGGTTGAGCGCATCAAGTTTCGCCGCAATCTGCAATGCGGCTGTCGCATCGTCCACCAGCAGGCAGTTGATACCCATACTCATGTCATCCAGCCGCCCGGCTGCATTCAGACGCGGTCCGACGGTAAAGCCCAGATCCAGACTGGAAACTTTGGACGGCGTTTTTTTGCGAGCATCCGCTACGCGGCTTGCCTGCTTACCTCCTTTGGCTACTTGCAATAGCGCGTTAATGCCGGCACACGCCCGCCCCGAACGTATACGTTGCAAGCCCTGTTGCACCAGGATGCGGTTATTCTGATCCAGCTTCACCACATCGGCGACCGTGCCCAGTGCGACCAGATCAAGCAACTCGGCCAGCTTGGGCTCTATCTGAGTCAGAAAAGCGCCGCGCGTGCGCAATTCGGCGCGCAACGCCAGCAGCACATAAAACATCACCCCCACGCCCGCCAGATTTTTGCTGTCAAAGGTGCAGCCGGGCTGATTGGGATTAACGATGCAGGCTGCGTCAGGCAGCGTGTCGCCGGGCAGATGATGGTCGGTGACAAACACCTGCATGCCCAGCCGATTGGCCTCGGCTACGCCATCCACGCTGGCGATGCCATTGTCCACCGTCAGCAGAATGTCCGGGGACGATAGGGCAGCCAGATGAACAATTTCCGGGGTCAGTCCATAGCCATATTCAAAACGATTGGGCACGATGAAATCGACCCTTGATCCGAACGCACGCAAGCCGCGTACTGCCACGGCACAAGCGGTCGCGCCATCCGCATCGTAATCGGCGATGACCAGCAATTTTTTCCTCGCGGCGATGGCGTCCGCCAGCAAATGCGCCATTTCGTGCACATTTTTCAGCCTGTCAAAAGGCAGCAAATGAGCAAAAGAGGTTTCCAGTTGCCGGCTGGCTGTGATGCCACGCGCCGCAAATATTTTCGCCAGACCTGGCGAATAACCGTTTTCAATCAAATGGTTCAGTGCGGCTGGCGGAATTTCGCGTGGCGTGATTTGTGTCATGGAGATAATTTAAGCTATTCAGGTATTTTCAGTTTAACACTCCGCGACTGATTATTTCGACAGGCTGCCAAAACCGATGCACATGCTTCATAATATTGCAGAATTCCGTATTCTAGTCACCATTATTCACCCAGCCTGAGGCAACAATAATCAAATGAAACACCAACATCTGGAACTGCTGCTGACCCGCGTAATGCCTTACGGTAAACACAAAGGCATGTTGATCGCCGATCTGCCCGGACAATACTTAAATTGGTACGCTCGGGTAGGTTTCCCGCACGGTGAAATTGGCCAGTTGTTGGCACTGATGCAAGAACTGGATCATAACGGTTTGTCTTCATTGCTCGATCCATTACGCAAGCGCCAAAAATGAAAGTAGTGGCGAATAGTACTGATTACAAATCAGCAGGTAAATCTTAATTTGACATAATATACATTATGCGTATTAAACCATACCGCAAACTTGCGATCATCTGGTCAATCAGCCTGATCGCGACCCCCGATACTGCGCGGCCTGGTTCGTTGCTATCCGCTCAGCGTATCAGCACCGCTCACCGGACATACGCCTCCGTCGCATAACGGCGCATCATGCGGTGGCTGTTAAAGTAAGACGCGTTTTTGCTGATCGCGTTTTTCATCATTTTTATCCAGCCACCGTTATCATCGTAGTATAGCGGCAGCACCACTTGATCGAGTTTATCGTACAGCGCCTGTGCATCTCCGTCCGGCAGGTCAGCCGCATTACCTATCGCCCAGCCGCTTATCCCTTCGATGCACCCTTCCAGCCACCATCCGTCAAGCACTGAAAGATTGGGCACGCCGTTGAAGGCGGCTTTCATGCCGCTGGTGCCGGAGGCTTCCATCGGAGGTAGTGGCGTATTGAGCCACACATCTGCACCTGCGGTTAGCATCTGCGCCAGCGCCATATCATAATCGGGCAGATAGGCGACTGTTATCGTGCCAGCCAGGGCGCGTGCATGGTCATGCAATTGCGCGATGATCTGTTTGCCATTTTCGTCGCGCGGGTGCGCTTTGCCCGCCAGCACGATCTGAAACGGTCGCTTGCCTGCAATCGCCTTTAGCCGTTCAAGATCGGAAAACAGCAGGTCCGGGCGTTTGTATGCCGTCATGCGGCGCGCGAAGCCCAAAATGGGTATTGCCGGGTCCAGCGTCACCCCGGTAAGGATTTGCACTTTTGCGATGAGATGCTGTTTCGCCTGAACATGCGCCTGCCAGATATCCGCATCGGGAATGCAGCAGTCAGCCCGCATCAGCAGCTGGGGCTCGTGACACCAGCCCGGCAGATAATGATCGTAAAGCTGACGAAAACTCGCCGCTGTCCAGGTATAGGGATGTACGCCGTTGGTAATCGCATGCACCCGGTAACCGGGGAACATTGCATTCGATATCTCGGCATGTTTACGGGCGACCCCGTTGATATATTCGCTCAGATTCAGTGCCAGCCGCGTCATGTTAAGGCTGTCCTCGCCAGCCAGGCGCTTGAGCATCCCAATGTCAAAGTCATCATCCAGCACGCGCAGTACCATCTCATAGGGAAAACGGTCATGGCCCGCCTCTACCGGGGTATGGGTGGTAAAGCTGCACAGGTCACGCACGCGCGGAAAATCGTAGAGGGATTCACCCGGACGCAAATCTTCGGCAGAATAGCTAAAACGCCGCATCAGTTCCAGACCGAGCAAGGCGGAGTGACCTTCGTTCATGTGGTAATGCCGTATCGTGAAGCCGAGCGCCTGCAACAGGCGTGCGCCGCCCAGTCCAAGCACGATTTCCTGCTTGAGCCGGTAAACATTGTCGCCACCATAAAGATAATGGGTGATTTTGCGGTCATCGCCGCTGTTCTCGTCGAGATCGGTATCGAGCAGCAGGACCGGCTGACGACCACCCATGTGGCCTTCCATCACATACAGCCATGCACCGATCCAGACCTTGCGCCCCTCGATGGTTACGGCGACCCTGGCATCGAGCGACTGCGCGTGGCCGGCAGGAACCCAGCTCGCCGGATGCTCCATCTGACGGCCTTGTGCATCAATTTCCTGGCGAAAATAACCGGCGCGACTGACCAGACTGACCGCCACCATAGGCAATTCGAGATCGGTCGCCGAGCGCAAGGTATCGCCGGCAAGCACACCCAAGCCACCGGCGTAAGTGGGAATTTCACAGCGCAGCGCGATTTCCATCGAGAAATAGGCGATGCGGGGTACATGAACAAATTCGTTAAGCATGACGCCTCCTCATCAAACCGCTACCAGCTATCAGCTATCAGCTATCAGCTATCAGCTATCAGCTATCAGCTTGAAAATACTATTCCATTCCGCGATTCTTCACCAACGCATAAATCACCGGGATCACCAGCAGCGTCAGTATGGCCGAGGAGACCATGCCGCCGACCATGGGCGCGGCGATGCGACGCATCACTTCCGAACCGGTACCGACGCTCCACAGGATCGGCAATAACCCTGCCATGATCGCCACCACCGTCATCATCTTGGGGCGAACGCGTTCCACCGCGCCGTGCATGATCGCCGCATTGAGATCATCCCGCGTCGCGCCACGCCCTTCAGCCGCACAGCTTTCCTGTACCGCCCGCCAGGCCTGCTCCAGATAGATCAGCATCACCACGCCGGTCTCCGCCGCCACACCCGCCAGGGCGATAAAGCCCACCGCCACCGCCACGCTCAGGTTGTATTCGAGCAGCCACAGCAGCCACACCCCGCCGACCAGCGCGAACGGCACGGACAACATCACCACCAGCGATTCCGAAACGCGTCTGAAATTCAGATACAGCAACAGGAAG
>JAURZN010000220.1 GCA_030653355.1 Gallionella sp.
CATTCGCCTCCCACATCCTCAAACTCAATCTTACCCTGCCCCCACTTCGCATCATAAAGCCCGGCCTCGACATATTTTCGAAAACTGGAATACGGCCACTCCAATGGCGATGCTACATAGCCATGTTTCACGGGATTGTAATGAATGTATTCCACATGCCGCTCGAAATCCTGTTCATCACGCAGCATGTGCTCCCAATAACGATGCTGCCACAACGTCTGCTCCCGCCGTTTAGATTGGCTGGCATTTTGCATGGAACGCAAGGCGGGATCGCAATGTTTCGTGAACCACGTTTTAATCAACCGCCAGCGGATAGCAAAATCCGCATCGTCTGGCGGCAGCGTCCAGATGCAATGCAAGTGATCCGGCAAAACCACTATCGCATCCAGCGCAAACGGACGGGAGGTTCGTACAGAACGGAATGCGGACCGCAATACATCCACCGCCTCCGTCGAGGCAAATATCGGCCTCCGCTTCTCCGTCACCAATGTGAAGAAAAACGAACCGCCCTCAACGAACGCACGCCGGTATCTCATCGCATACCCCGACCTCGTATAACACCAATGTCCCCGTAGGTCGGGTTTACCCTAAAGTCCCCGTAGGTCGGGTTAGGCCGCAGGCCGTAACCCGACAGAGAAAAGTCGGGTTACGCTGCGCTCTTGTACCCTTTAGGGTAAACCCGACCTACATGACTACCATTCTTCATCGTGTCGCTCTCAATTCCGCAACGGCTTGCTGTATTTGAGCATGTGTTCGATGCGCGCCTGGGTCTTGTCGGTGGCGAGCAGTTCCATGAAATGCTTGCGTTCCAGATCGAGCAACCATTGCTCGTCCACCAGCGAGCCCGCCTCCACCTCGCCGCCGCAGATCGTCTCGGCAACGCGGCAACCGATGTCGTAATCGTGTTCCGAGATAAAGCTGCCTTCCTTCATGTTGATCATCGCGGCTTTCAGGGTGGCGATGCCGGTGCGTCCGGCCACGGCGATCTGGCGCGGGCGTAGCGGCGGGCGGTAGGCGGTGGCGTTGAGTGCTTTGGCTTCTTCCTTGGCAACATGCAGCAACTCGAAGCGGTGCAGCACGATGCGATCAGACGGACGCAGATAGCCCATCTCGCGCGCCATCTCGGCGCTCTTCGCCACTTCGCCCATGGCGATGTTCTGGAAGTAGCGACGCACAAAGGGGAAAACGTCCACGCGGTTGTCATTGGCGAAACGCTGTGCTTCGTTCGCTGCGCGCTGCGCCATTTCCTTGCAGCCGCCACCTGCCGGCAACAGGCCTACGCCGACTTCGACCAGACCGATGTAACTTTCCAGGGTAGCGACGATACGGGTGCAATGAATGGAGAATTCGCAGCCGCCGCCGATCGCCAGTCCGTCCACTGCGGCGATGGTGGGCACCAGCGCATACTTCAGACGTTGCGAGACTTGCTGAAATTTGGCGACCACGGCTTCGACATGGGGCACGTTGCCGGTCGCTGCGTTCAATATCTCACTCAGTCCGCCACCGCCCGCGACGGTATATTTGACGCGATTAGCCGCCTGCCGGAATTTATCAAACATAGTTGCGTGAACGGCTGGTTCCTGCATGCCCTGCATCAGTTGCAGCAGGTTCGCACCATAAGAGAACGGCGGCTCGGTCTGCCACAGTATCAGTGCGTTGAAATTCGCTTCGGCTTCATCCAGCGCGCGCAATATATCGTCAAGCACACCATTGCTGACGGTATGCATCTTGGTCTTGAAGCTGATGATCGCGATGTTGTCGCCCGTGTGCCACATGCGCACATCCTCAGTCTCAAACACGGTCTCGCCATAGTGGCGCGCTTCACCGAGCAGGTGATCGGGGAAGAGTTGGCGGCGATAAACGGCAAGTGTGGAACGGGGTTGATAGCCCCTCACTCCCTTCCCATCACTCGCAAGCGGGAGCGCAGCGCAGGGTGAGTAAGAGCCTTGCGGTGTATGGACACCCGTGCGATCAGCCTCGACAACCCACTCAGGCAACGGCGTATCCGCCATCGTCTTGCCTGCCGAAATATCGGCCACAATCCAACTCGCCACTTGCTGCCAGCCCGCCGCCTGCCAGATTTCGAACGGGCCGCTGTCCCAGCCGAAACCCCAGCGCACCGCAAAATCGAAGTCGCGCGCGTTGCCGGCTATCTCGCCCAGTTGCAGCGCACAGTAATGAAATACATCGCGAAACACCGCCCAGAGAAACTGCGCCTGAGGATGCGGATGATCGCGCAACCCGGCGAGTTTCACAGCCCAGTCGCGCTCGCGCAAAATGTCTCTTACGCCGTCATCTATCTTCGCATCAGACAGCCGGTATTCATTGGTATGCAGATCGAGCACATGTATTTCTTTGCCGATCTTCTGGTAAATACCGCGTTTGCTCTTCTGCCCCAGCGATCCCTGATCGACCAGATAACCGAACCAGGCGGGCAACTCAAAATGCTTGTACCACGGGTCGGAGGTTAAATTTTCGCGCAGGGTGTTGACCACATGTGCGAACACGTCGAGGCCGACAATATCCAGCGTGAGAAAGGTCGCGCTCTTGGGGCGCCCCAGATAGCGCCCGGTCAGCGCGTCCACGGTATCGAAACCCAGATTGAACGCAGCCGCATGGCGTCTGGTGGCCAGCATGGAAAACACGCCAATGCGGTTGGCGATGAAGTTGGGCGTATCTTTCGCGCGTACCACGCCCTTGCCCAGTGTGGAGACGAGAAAAGTCTCAAGCTGATCCAGCAGAGGCGCTTCGGTCTCGCGGCAGGCAATCAGTTCGACCAGATGCATGTAGCGCGGCGGATTGAAAAAATGCACCCCGCAGAAACGATGACGCATGTGTTCAGGGAAGGCTTGCGCCAGCTGGTTGATGGAAAGCCCGGAGGTATTGCTGGCGAAGATGGCGTGTTCACCAATGTAGGGCGCGACACGGCGGTACAGATCGGACTTGTAATCCATGCGTTCTGCGATCGCCTCTATCACCAGATCGCAGTCTCTCAATTGCGCCAGATGCTGCTCATAGTTGGCGGGCTGGATAAAGCCAATCTTCGCCGGACTGGCGAGAGGCGCGGGATCGAGTTTTTTCAGGCCCTCCAGCGCCTTATTCACGTTACCGTCGGGATCGTCCGGCGCGGCACCCGCAAGGAGTACGCCGTGGTTGCAAGGGGCTGAAGCCCCGACAACACACGCTGGCAATTCGAACAGCAGTGTCTCGACGCCCGCGTTGACTAGGTGCGCGGCGATCTGCGCGCCCATCACGCCCGCGCCCAGCACGGCTGCTTTACGGATATTCATGGCGATGCTCCTGTGGCGGAAACGGCAGTGTGGTTCCTGCCGTCATCCGTATTTACCAGCCGTAAGCGTATTGCACACTGAGGATGTCCACACTATTGGAATAAGTCCCTACCAGCGCTGGCGCGGTAACCGTTGAATTGATGCTCGCATTGTTGACAAACAAATGAGCGTAGCCGAAATCTATGACACTGGCTTTGCTGGCCTTGTACTGCCCGCCTACCGACAACCAGGTACGACTGGCATCAGGAATGCGTGCCGTACGGAACGCGTCGGAAACCGGCGTCTGGTCGTAGGCCACGCCCATGCGCGCCGTCCATTGTTCGTTGTAATGGTGATTGGCGCCTGTTGAAAGCCTCCATGTATCACGCCAATTTTCCGGAACCAATTGCACAATAGCACCTGAAGTGCGCAATACTCGAAGCTCCTTGAACACCCCCCAACCCGTCCAGGTAGCATCCGCCATCACATCCCACTTGTCGTCAAGCTGATGAAACACGCTGGCAGAAAATGAAGCCGGCATTTTTACGGCCAATGTCACTGGCCCGCTTAAGGCGGCCAACGGCGCCGTAAAATTGACCTGGCCGCTCAGGTTATAGCTAATATCTGACCTGTAAGCCAACCCAATACGTGTTTGCGGACTGACATTCACCAAGGCACCCAGGTTATAACCCCAGGCACTATCGCTGCCGGTCAAACTACTAATGGAAGTCGCAGCCGGATTGGAAGTCAATTCACCACGAACACGCTGGTAATTTATCCCCGCGCCCAGACTGAAACCATCATTCACCCGATAAGCCACGGAAGGATTCAGATTGATTGTCTCAAGTTTAGATTTGATGGCATGCGCCCGCCCCACCCACGTCGACGTATATTCTGTTTGCAGGCCGAACGGCGCGCCAACGCCCAGTCCGATTCTCAACTGCGGATTGACTTCCATCGCAAAATATCCGTTGGGCACCAATGCCAGACCGCCTGCGTCACCGCCCATATCAGTCCCTGGCAGTCCGGTTCCGGTAAACTTCGCCGAAGGAAGAATCGCGTGAGCCGCTACCACAAGCTGCTTGCCGTTCAGGCGCGACATGCCCGCCGGATTGTAGAAAATTGTCGAGGCATCCTCCGCGCTCGCCGCCCCACCTGCAAACGCGTTACCCAGACCGCTGCCGCTTTGTTCTATCAGCGCGAAACCTGATGCAGCCGCACTTCCGGCCATCACCAACAACACACCTGCCACAGACCAGCCGATTATCGTTTGCTTGAATATCATGATTGCCTCTCCCTGTTATTTTTAGAAAAAACACCCGACAACAAAAAACGCCGCCCTCGTAAACTGACTGCCTATTCTTCAGCCGGAAGCACCCGCGGCCGACGTTCATCATCAACCGCGACATACGTCAATTTAGCTTCAGTCACTCTCACACAAACCGGTCTGGCCGGATCGCGCTGCGCGTACACCTCGACATCCACCGTCATGGAAGTGCGCCCTACCTTCTCGATGCGCGCGTAGAAACTGACGACATCACCCATGAACAAGGGCTGCTTGAACAAAAATGAGTTAACGGCTACCGTCGCCACCCGTCCGCGCGCACGATGGACTGCGGGTATGCTGCCTGCGATATCCACCTGCGACATCAGCCAGCCGCCAAACACATCACCGGTATAGCTGCAATCGGTGGGCATCGCCACCACGCGCAAGGTAGGCTGGTGCGACGGCAGAACCGTGATGGACTGTTCGTCCTTCACCCTAGCGCCACTCATAAAGCTGTTTAATTTGCCCCGCAAAACGCTGTGCCACTTCATCGCGTTTAAGCTTTAACGTGGGTGTCAGCAGACCATTTTCTATGTTCCAGGGCTCGCGCAGAATCAGCACACGATTGACATTCGCATAGCCGGGGAAGGCGCGCAGGTTGATAGCAATGCGGCGCAGCACCTTGGCTTCCACACGACTGTCCGTCAAGGCCTCAGGCATATCGGCGCGGATACCCACCTCATGGGCAAAATGCAGCCACACCTCCGGATTCAGCACCGCCAGCGCGATCAGATAGGGATGCGCCTCGCCGAAAACCATTACCTGATCGAACAGGGGATCATGCAGTATCGCCAGCTCCATGTCGGTGTGCGGAATTTTTTCGCCATTCGACATGACGATAATCTCCTTGAGACGCCCGGTGATGTAAACGTGCCCGCTGTCGCTGATATGCGCGATATCGCCGGTATTAAGCCACCCGTCAGAGCCTATGACTTCCCTGCTCGCCTCGGCGTTGTTCCAGTAGCCCAGCATGACATTCGGCCCTTTCACCTGCAACTCATGCTGCGCGCCCAGACGTATTTGCACATCGCGTATCGGCTGTCCGACGCTTTCCGGATAGTTGTTTTCCAGATGATTGCCGGTGATCACCGGACTGGTTTCTGTCAGGCCATAGCCCTGCACGATGGGCAAACCGAGACCGACGAACACATGCGATATATCCGATGACAGTGCCGCGCCGCCGCTGATGGCGACGCGCAGTCGGCCACCCAGCTTGTCGAGTATTTTTTGCGCCACCAGCTTTTGCAGCAAGGGCCAGAGCAGAAACGAGGGATGCCAGCCGCCTCGCCCCTGCTCATACTCGAAACGGGCCCAACCTGTTTCCACCGCCAGATTGAACAGTTTACGGCTTAGCGATGAACCCTCTTCGAGCTTGCCACGGATCGCGCCATACACGCGTTCATAGATGCGCGGCACTGAAATCAGCAGGGTCGGACGTATGGTCTGCAAGTCTTCCGACAACTGCTGTATGGAACGCGCGAAAGCAACCGTCGCACCGGTCATCACGGTCAGGTAATACCCCAGCGTGCGCTCGAAGGTATGCGACAGCGGCAAGAAGGACAGAAACAGGTCATCGCCGTTCACGGCGAAGGTGTGCAGACAGGCATGCGCATTGCTGAGCATATTGGCATGACTGAGCATCACGCCTTTGGGCTTGCCGGTGGTGCCCGAGGTGTAGATGATGCTGGCCAGCTCGTCAGAGCAAATTCCGCGTAGCGGTTCGTTTGCCTCCTCGCCCGCTTGCGGGAGAGGATTGAGGAGAGGGGAATGACAGGGCGGTGCGAGCACCAGCGTGGCGTCAGGCGGCAAAAACTCCGCCATCATTTTCAAACGGGGTTCATAGGCCTGCACGGATGTAAGCGTCCCGGACGTATCGCTCAGATTTTCCACGCTGACGAAACACAACACACCGGCCAGTTGATCGCGCACCGTGCGCAGGGCTTGCCATTGTTCGTTCGTCTCGAACAACAACACCTTCACATCGGCATCGTTCACGATATAGGCAACATTGTCGGGTCTGTCCACGGTGTACAGCGGCACGGTTACCAGCCCCAGCGACATTGCTGCCTGATCGAACGCAATCCAGACCGGACAATTGCGCAGCATGATGGCAACGCGGTCACCGCGCTGCAGCCCCAGACCCGCCAGCGCCGTCTGCCAGCGCGCCACTTCAGCCTCCATTTCACGCCAGCTGATATCACGCCAGGCGTTTTGCCTGAAATGCCGGTAGGCTGTCTTGTCCGGCGAACGACGCACGCGCTCCAGGAACAAACCATGCAGCGTACCCGCCTGCTCGGGTGAAATCACATCCTTCGCCAAAGCAACCATTCTCTGCCCTCTCTCAACGGGCATGGCGAGCAGCCACCCCTGATAATAAACTCACCATGCCCGTTCCCCTCACCCCCGTTCCCCCTCTCCCAAAGGGCGAGGAGTACGGTTCGTCGCTACGCGAATTTCACGTTAATTCAGAAACAAATCACCAAACAGCGCCGTGCCGGACGACACCGCGTACTGCTCGAAATCGCTAACGCCCGCCTCGCGCAGCACCTCTTCATCGATATAAAAATGACCGCTGCCACTGTCTCCGGTCAAAATCCGATAGGCCGCGTCCGCCACGATGGCTGGCTTGCGCGAGGCGCGCAGAATCTCGGCGGGAAAATTATATTCAATTGCCGCCGTCGCGATCGTGGTGCGCGGCCACAGACAGTTCACCGCAATTCCGGCATATTCCTGCGCCAGCCCCAGGGCGCACATGCTCATGCCGTATTTGGACAGGGTGTAAGCCAGATGCGGCGCAAACCATCTGGCCTCCATGACGGGCGGCGGGGATAACATGAGAATATGCGGATTGACGGCCTTCAGCAAATGCGGGATGCAGGCTTGCGACATCAAAAAGGTGGCGCGCGCGTTCACCTCCCACATCAAATCCAGTTTTCTGGCCGGGGTTTCCAGCGTAGGCGTCAGGCTGATCGCGCCGGCATTGTTGACCAGCACATCAATGCCGCCAAAGTATTCCACGCACCGAACCACGGCGGCCTGAATCGCCTGCGCATCACGCACATCGAGTTCTATCGCCAGCGCCTGCCCGCCCGCCTGTACCACTTCTTCGGCGACCGTATATATCGTGCCGGGCAGTTTTGCGTGCGGCTTCACGGTTTTGCCGGTGATCACCAGCCTCGCACCCTCCCGCGCACAGCGCAAGGCAATTTCCCGCCCTATACCACGCGTGGAACCGGTGATAAACACCACCTTGTCGCGTAAACCGCTCATCTCCGATGGGCCTGCAATTCTTCCGACGTAAAGTCATCCACCATGATGACCTTGCGGCGCAGCGCATAGTCGCGTTCCAGCTGCAAAGCCTGTTCCGCCGTGATGATGCCGATATCGCGCGCTTCGGCGATGCGCAGCAATTCTTCCAGCGCCTTTAGCCTGCCCGCCTTGCGCGCCACACGCAGCCTGTCCTGCAAGTGCTCGCACAGCAGCGTGCTGGCCAGTGCCGCCTCCAGCGCACCCAGCGCATCCTGTTCGTCGTAAACAGGCGCATAGCGCAGCGATTCGTTTGCCCCCTCGCCCGTCACGCGGGAGAGGGGTGGTGAGAGGGAGTCATGCACGACGGGCAGATAGATGCCTGCCGTCAGCCGGTCACGCGCCGTTCCGGGTTGCATCAGTAATGATGCCACCTCATGGCCGAGTTGATCCGAAGGCGGCAACAAATTTTTCCCCGTCGGAAAAATCAATCCGCTCAACACGCCGCGAACCAGCGGGTTCGGAAAATTCTGTATCATGCCGACGAAGGCCTGCTGAATCTGGTACAGCGCATCCTGCATCGCCCAGTGCACCAGCGGCAGATCCTCGCTCGGACGACCGTCATCCGCAAAGCGTTTCATCGTCGCCGAACCCAAATAAAGCAAACTCAGCACATCAGCCAATCTGCCCGAAATTTTCTCGCGACGTTTCAGCGTACCGCCCAATACCGCCATTGCCACATCTGCGCTCAAGGCAAACGCCGTGGAAAAACGCGTCAACTGCTGGTAGTAACTGCGACACACCACCCCCTTGGGCACAGGAATACCACGCCCGCCAGACAGCCCGAAAACGAAACTGCGCGCCGCATTGCTCATGACAAAGCCGACATGTCCAAACAAGGCATCGTCAAACAGATGCAGCGCCGTATCATGGTCTATCTCACCTGCGGCCGCGATTTCCTTCAACACGTAGGGATGAGAACGAACGGCACCCTGGCCGAATATCATCAGCGCGCGCGTCAGGATATTCGCGCCTTCCACTGTGATGGAAATCGGGGTTTGCTGATACAAACGCCCCAGATAATTGTCAGGGCCGAGGCTGATGCCCTTGCCGCCATGCACATCCATCGCATCGTTGATGACGATACGCCCGCGCTCGGTGGCGTGATATTTGATAATCGCCGAGATCACCGAGGGCTTCTCGCCCATATCTATCGCCAGTGCGGTCAATTTGCGCGCCGCATCCACCATATAGGTGTGCGCCCCTATACGCGCCAGCGGCTCTTCCACCCCTTCAAACTGGCCGATAGGCATGTTGAATTGCTTGCGTACCCGGCAATAAGCTCCGCTACTGCGCGCAGCCAGTTTCATGCCGCCCGCACTGCTGGCCGGCAACGAAATCGAGCGCCCCGCCGCCAGACATTCCATCAACATCCGCCAGCCCTGGCCGATGTGTTCCTCGCCGCCGATCAGATAATCGAGCGGAATGAACACATCACGTCCCTGGGTCGGGCCATTCAAAAAGCCGGAATTCAGCGGAAAATGGCGTCTGCCGATTTGCACCCCCGGCGTATCTGCCGGGATCAGCGCGAGGGTAATGCCGCGTTTCACGGCGCCTCCGAGCAGACGATCAGGATCGTACAATTTGAATGCCAGACCGATCAGCGTGGCATTGGGGGCCAGTGTGATGTAGCGTTTTTCCCAGTTCAGACGTATGCCCGGCACGTCACTTTCCCCGGCAAATTCGCCCTTACAGACCACGCCGTAATCAGGAATCGCACCGGCATCCGAACCGGCGAACGGCCCGGTCAACGCGAAGCAAGGCACTTCCTGCCCCCGCGCAAGACGATGCAGATACTTTTCCTTCTGCTGTTCGCTGCCGTAGTGCAACAGCAACTCGGCGGGGCCCAGCGAATTGGGCACCATCACCGTCACCGCCGCCGTACCGCTGCGTGAGGCAACCTTGCTAACCACGGCGGAATGCGCCTGCGCGGAAAACGCCAAACCGCCGTACTTCTTCGGTATGATCATACCGAAGAAGCCTTTATCCTTGAGGAACTGCCAGACTTCCGGCGGCAAATCGGCGCGCTTGTGCGTGATATCCCAGTCATCCAGCATCGCGCACAGCTGCTCAACTTCATTATCGAGAAACGACTGCTCCTCCACACTCAGCGCGCACACAGGATAGGCCAGCAACTTATCCCAGTCGGGATGGCCACTGAACAGATCACCATCCCACCATACCGTACCCGCGTTGATCGCCTCCTGTTCGGTGGCGGAAATGGGCGGCATGACTTTGCGGAACAGTTTAAGTGCGGCCGCACTGACGATGGTGCGACGCAGAAAGGGAACACCGAACACGACTATGACGGCAAACAGCGATAAATAAACCACTTGCAGGATGGTCTCCGAGAGACGCGCCTGTATCGCCAGCACAGGCACAATAACCATAATCGCCAACACCCAGCTGGTAACCGTCGCGCGAAAGAACGCGAGCATGGTAAATACGACCAGTGCGGCCAGCATGGTTAACAACATCATCAGCACTCTCCTCAATTATCCATGGGTGCCTAACTCTAACGCGAGATAGCCAACAGCACAACGATACTTCGCACTCGCCCCGTTTTTCGCTGTCGCAAGGGCGGAACACCAGGCATCAGCGCATCCGCTCTACCGCCTGCTCCACCCGTTCCACAGCGATGACTTCCATCCCGTCTATCGGGTGTTTAGGCGCATTAGCCTTGGGAATGATAGCCGAGGTAAATCCCAGCTTGGCCGCCTCGCGCAAGCGTTCCTGACCGCGCTGCACCGGGCGCACCTCGCCCGCCAGCCCCACTTCACCGAACACCACCAGCTTTTCCGGCAAGGGTTTGTTACGCAAACTGGAAACCATCGCCAGTATCACCGCGAGATCGGCACCCGGCTCGGTGATCTTCACACCGCCCACCGCATTGATAAACACATCCTGATCGAAGCAGGCGATGCCCGCATGACGGTGCAGCACGGCGAGCAGCATCGCCAGCCGGTTTTGTTCCAGACCCAGCGACAGACGTTTCACATTGGGCGAGTGCGCCTCGTCGAGCAGGGCCTGAATCTCCACCAGCAGCGGACGCGTGCCCTCCTGCGTGACCATCACGCAGGAACCTGCAACCTGCGATCCGTGCTGCGACAGAAACATCGCGGACGGATTGCTGACTTCGCGCAGGCCTTTCTCGGTCATCGCGAACACGCCCAGTTCATTCACCGCGCCGAAGCGATTCTTGAATGCGCGTATCAGCCGAAAGCTGGAATGGGTATCCCCCTCAAAATACAGCACCGTATCGACGATATGTTCCAGCACGCGCGGGCCCGCCAGCGCGCCTTCCTTGGTGACATGACCGACCAGTATGATGGTGATGTTCTGACTCTTGGCGAGGCGGGTGAGCTGGGCTGCGCATTCGCGCACCTGTGCGACCGAACCGGGCGCGGAGGTGAGCTGTTCGGAATACACCGTCTGAATCGAATCGATCACCACCACGTCAGGTTTATCGGAGGCGATGGTCGATTGTATCTTCTCCAGCTGGATTTCCGGCAACAGCCGCAGACTGCGCGCATCCAGAGACAGGCGTCTGGCGCGCAGCGCGATCTGCTGCGCCGATTCCTCGCCGCTCACGTAAAGGGTATTCTGATGCGCAGACAGGTGCGCCAGCACCTGCAGCAGCAGCGTGGATTTGCCGATACCCGGATCGCCGCCGATCAGCACCACCGCACCCGCTACCAGTCCGCCACCCAGCACCCTGTCAAACTCGTGGATGCCCGTCGGGATGCGCGGCATTTCCTCAGCCGCCACGTCGGAGAGCATCTGCACCCGACCCGAGGCCGCCAGCGCGGAGAAGCGGTTGCCACCCTTGACCACAGGCTCCGCGACCGATTCGATCAACGTGTTCCACTCCATGCAATGCGGACACTGCCCCTGCCATTTCGCCGTCTGCCCGCCACACTCGGTACAGGAATAAATCGTTTTTGCCTTAGCCATGCCACCTCCGGAATGTCGGCACAATAACGCACAATCGCTGCGCAAGCCAAATGGATGAGGCAGGTCGTCAATAATGGACACCAATGAGTTCATATTGGCACTCAAAAGCGGCTGGCGATAAGTACCCCAGTCGCGCCTGTGTTCGTTGCCGCCGGTAAAAAATTTCGATGTATTCTGTAATCGCCTCGATGAGCGCCAGCTGCTAAAGGCGGATGTCTACAAACTCGCAGACTGGCGTTTCGGTTACAAGGAGGAAGCCGCCAATGTTGACCAGCGTGAACTGGCCGTCATTTTCGAATTCGATTTCATGCCGAAAAACCGCGAACAACTGCTCGACTTTCCTCCGCAACAGGTCGAAATTTCCGCAGAGGCGAAGTAATCCAAACCAGCCAAACAGACCTCTGGTTTGTTTGGCCAAACCACAGCCCGTAGCAGTCCTGCGTCCCCTGTCAGCCATTAACCCGTTTCGCCAGCAATTTATCCAGTTGATTCGAGAATTCCTGTCGGTCGCGCTGGCTGAGCGCGGGCGGGCCACCCGTATCCACACCGCTGCTGCGCAGCCCTTCCATAAAATTACGCATGGTCAATCGCTCCTGTATCGTATCGCGCGTATAAAGCTCGCCGCGCGGATTCAGCACATTGGCTCCTCGCGCGATCGCATCGGCGGCCAGCGGAATATCGGCGGTAATCACCAGATCACCCGCCTCGACCAGTTGCACAATTTTATTGTCGGCCACATCAAAACCCGCCGGCACCTGCATGGCACGGATAAACAACGACGGCGGACATTGCAACAGTTTGTTTGCCACCAGCGTCAACTGCAACTGCCGCCGGTTCGCCGCCCGGTACAGAATTTCCTTGATCACCTTAGGACACGCATCGGCATCCACCCATATCTGCATTAGCGTCCTCCCGAAGGAATTGTTGTCGGAATATTCACATTAATCCATATCACTCGCGTAAAATCGCGGCCGAACTATAGCGCCATCCACAACCATAAATCTATCGTGTCTACCGAAGTCGCCCGTTTTTTCTCCGAACAAAGTCCGCTTGCCACCGAGGTGTCATCGTTTCGCCCGCGCGCGCAGCAGCGTGAAATGGCGCTGGCCGTCGCCGAGGCGATTAAAAACAATGCGATTCTGGTGGCGGAAGCAGGCACCGGAACCGGCAAGACTTTCGCCTATCTGGTTCCCGCGCTGCTGGGCGGCGGCAAGGTAATCATTTCCACCGGCACCAAGAACCTTCAGGATCAGCTGTTCCAGAAGGATCTGCCCATGGTGCGCGATGCCTTGAAAGCGCCGGTTTCCATCGCCTTACTGAAAGGTCGCGCAAACTATGTGTGCCACTATCATCTGGAACGCGCGCTGAACGATGGTCGTTTTGCCACGCGCGAAGATGTCAAACATCTGGGCAAAATTAAAAAATACGCCAAGGTGAGTAATTCCGGTGACAAGAGCGGCATTGCCGACGTACCGGAAAACGCGCCAATCTGGTTGCAGGTGACCTCGACGCGCGACAACTGTCTGGGGCAGGAATGCCCTAACCACAAGGAATGCTTCGTGCTGCACGCACGCACCGAGGCGATGAAGGCAGATATCGTGGTAGTCAACCATCATCTGTTTTTCGCCGACGTGATGCTGCGCGATGAAGGCGTGGCGGAACTGTTGCCGACCTGCAACACGGTGATCTTCGACGAGGCGCACCAGTTGCCGGAAACCGCCAGCCTGTTCTTCGGCGAGAATCTCTCCACCTCGCTGCTGCTCGATCTGGCGCAGGATACGCGCATCGAGGCGCTGACCTCCGCCAAGGATTTTGCGCCGCTCCCCAAGGCCTGCGACGAACTGGACAAGGCCGCACGAGACTTGCGACTGGTGTTCAAGAAGGAAGGCCGGATGGCCGCCGTGGCGACCGAAAACTTCAAGGATTTTGCGCCCGCACTTAAAAATCTCGGCGAGAAACTGACTCAGATCGGCAGTCTGCTGGAAAAGCAGGCCGAACGCAGCGAAGGGCTGGAGAACTGCTGGCAGCGCGCGCAGGCCTATGCGCTGCAATTGAAGAACTGGCAGGAAGACAAGGCGGACGACAGGGTGCGCTGGCTGGAGATATTCCACCACTCGCTGCAACTGAACAGCACACCGCTGTCGATTGCGGAAATCTTCGAGAAGCAGATAGGCGGTCACGCGCGCGCATGGATATTTACCTCTGCGACACTGGCGGTAAAACAGGATTTCTCCCACTATCAGAGCGAGATGGGGCTGCTCAACGCAAAAACCGCCTGCTGGGACAGCCCGTTCGATTACAGCGCGCAGGCCCTGCTGTATGTTCCGAGCGGCCTGCCGGAACCCAACAGCGAGGGTTATACCGATGCAGTGGTACAGGCCGCCCTGCCCATGCTGGAAGCCAGTCGCGGCCGTGCCTTTTTGCTGTTCACCAGCCTGCGCGCGATGCAGCGCGCGCATGAACTGTTGCAGGCCGAATTCGACCGGCGCGGCTGGGATTACCCGCTGCTGTTGCAGGGTGAAGGTTCGCGCAACGAACTGCTCTCCCGCTTCCGCGAACACGGCAACGCCGTGCTGCTGGGCAGCCAGTCGTTCTGGGAAGGCGTGGACGTGAGAGGCGAAGCGCTGTCACTGGTCATCATAGACAAGCTGCCGTTCGCCCCGCCGGACGACCCGGTGCTGGCCGCGCGCATCGCGCAGATCAGCAAACAGGGGCGCAACGCCTTCATGGAATATCAGCTGCCGCGCACCATCATCACCCTGAAGCAGGGTGCGGGACGATTAATCCGCGACGAAACCGACCGCGGCGTGCTGATGATCTGCGACCCGCGCATCATCACCAAACAATATGGAAAACGCATCTGGCAGAGCCTGCCGCCGATGAAACGCACCCGTGTGGAAGCAGAAGCGGTGGCGTTTTTCAAAAACTCTGTCGTAGTGGGCTGTTGATGATGACTAATCACATCGCGAAAGCGATTTGAATTTCCCTCTGACTGAGTTTCAACAGTTAATCCTAGAAAAAGCAGTTGTCCGCAGATTACACAGATTAAAACTGATTAAACAAAGGCTTACAAAAAAACTTATTGCAACCCACCAGGTGAAAGCGCCGACACCCGTAACTGTTTGAAAATCTGCGTGAATCTGCGTGAATCTGCGTAATCTGCGGATTGAACTGAGGTTTTAAGGTTAATTGCTACATAGCCTTTTCAAAACGTCGGCAGAATCAGCCTGGCCGCCAATCCGCCACCCGCGCGTTCGTCCAGACTAAATTCCCCGTGATGCAACCGTGCAGCCCGCTCGACGATGGCCAGCCCCAACCCTGCTCCGGTCACATCGCTGCGTGCAGCTTCCAGCCGGATAAACGGTCGCTGGACGGATTCGCGTTGCTCACCGGGTATGCCCGTCCCTCTGTCCAGCACCGCTAGCACAGCCTTGCCAGCCTCGTGATAGAGTCGCACAGTAATTTCCCCGCCGCCGTATTTAATGGCGTTATCCAGCAGATTGGCAAGCGCACGCTTCAGCAACAAGGGACGGACAGCCAACGCGGGCATGTCCTGTAATTCCAGATTGATTGAACGGCTCGCAGCGGAAAAACTGTTCGCCACTTCGCGAACCAGCACACCAACTTCAGTCGTCACCGCAGTTTCATTTTCATCCAGACGCGCATAGTCGAGAAATTGCCGGATCACCGCATCCATCTGTTCCACATCGGCGCTCAATCCCTCGCGTAAAGAGGCCTCCGAAATCAGCTCCGCAGCGAGTCGCACGCGTGCCAGCGGAGTACGCAAATCATGCGAGATGCCCGCCAGCACCAGCGCGCGCTCCCGCTCATTCGCAACCAGATCGGCGGACATCTGATTGAAGGCGACAGCGACTGCAATCACCTCCTGCGCGCCCCGTTCAGGCAGAGGTTGCGGGATACCACCCTGCCCCAGCTGTTGCGCTGACAGCGCCAGCCGTTTCAGCGGATGCACGACCTGTCGCGCGATGAAATATGCACCCAGCAAAGCCAGCAGCAACACTACCCCACCCCACATCAGCAACACCTGCGATACGGGATGTTCGAGACGCTCACTTGGCAATGCCACCCAGAATTCTTCGCCGCCGATAAAAAAACTCACCCACAAGGCTTCGACACCATTGAGTTGCGAGGCAAAGCGTGTGTTATCGCCCAGGACGTGGCGCACCTTTTCCACCATCATGTGCAATTCAGGCGGGTGATCAGGCAGGGGATCGAGCACCTCATCGATTTCCGCAATCTGTACGCGCAACCCTTCCGATTCGGCTAATTCAGCAAGCAATGCAGCACGCCACTCCGGTGCGGCAGACATCACGGCGGCACGGGTGAGATTGACCACAGACACCACCAGTTGCGCCATCTGCCGGGTACGTGGCTCCTGCTCCGCATGACGGAAAATTGTCACGGACGCGGCCAGCGACAGCGCAATCAATATGACAATCAGCAAAAAGGCCCGCGACAGCAGCGAATTGGGCCAAGGAATATTCATTATTTTGAGCCGTCCGGCACGAACACATAACCATGTCCCCATACCGTCTGGATAAAACGCGGCTGGCCGGGTTCGGGTTCTATCAGTTTGCGCAGGCGCGAGACTTGCACGTCTATCGCGCGATCAAATGGGTCGTGATCGCGGCCGCGTGCCAACTCCATCAGTTTGTCGCGGGATAAGGGATGGCGCGGATGCGTGACCAGCACTTTGAGCAAGGCGAATTCCCCGGTCGTCAGAGGAAGCTGCACACCCGCCCTGAGCAACTGGCGCGTAGCCAGATTCAACTCACACTCACCGAAACTGGCCGTCTTCTCCTCGCTGTCAGGTGCGCCTATGGCCTGCATCCCCTTGCGCCGCAGCACGGCATGGATGCGCGCCACCAACTCACGCGGATTGAAAGGTTTGGGCAAATAATCGTCCGCACCCATTTCCAGCCCGATGATACGGTCTATCTCATCACCCTTGGCGGTAAGCAGTATCACCGGCACCTCCTCACCTGCCGCACGCAGACGACGCAAGATCGCCAGCCCGTCTTCATTAGGCAACATCAAGTCCAGTATCAGCAGAGAATAGCGATTGAGCTGCAAAGCCCTGTCCATCGCCGCGCCATCGTTGACAGCCTTGGCGCTGAAGCCCTGCTCGCCCAGATAACGCAGCAGCAATTCGCGCAGCCGTGCGTCGTCGTCAATAATCAGTATGCGTTGCGGATTAGTCATGGCGGTATGATACACAGAAGTCGGAGAACTGAGGACTGAGGAACGAGGAACGATGCCGCAGGGGCATTCCCGCGAAACAACGGAGCTAAAGCTCCTGTTTCTGAGTGAAGGACTGAGGACTGAAACAAGTTGTAACAACTTACCGCCTTAGCAAAACACTTCATTTACATTTTGAATCTACTATGCTTTCCACGCCCTGATCAACACCCGGTTTAACCCATCTCCAGGAGACTCACCATGAACACGATACTTAAGACGATTATCGCCGCTGGCATTATTGCTTCGTTCAGCCTGAACGCCATGGCGGCAGAGACCGCCTCCATGCCCTCCATGCAGGAGCATATGGAACGGATGAAAACCATGACACCCGAGGAGCGCGCAAAGGAACGCGAGGAAATGCGCCAGAAAATGCAAGAGATGACGCCTGAACAGCGCGCCGAGAAACGACGTGAAATGCGCGAATCTTTTGAGCAGATGTCACCTGAGGAACGCCGTGCGATGCATAAGACCATGCGTGAAGACAGAAAGCGTATGTCCCCTGAAGAACGTGCCAGAAATCATGAAAAGATGCGCGAGCACTGGGATAAGATGCCGCCAGAAGAGCGTGCTGCCATGCGCGGAAAAATGCAGGAATACGGTCAGGACATGCCTGCGGAAGAACGGGCGGAGCGTCGCCGTGAAATGCGTGAGCGTTTCGATAAAATGTCGCCGCAAGAACGCCGACAACTCAAACGCGACATGCAATGCGACCTGCCGCCGGCTGATATCCCAGGCGGAAAGCCGAATGTTGCACCTGCCAAATAAACACGGCGTACGTTAAAACTCACTTGTTTTTCTCTCCCGCCCGCAAGAGGGAGAGAAAAAACTAAGCGATAACAGGACAGCTTATTTTTTGTCCGTTTCGCCCTGTTGATCTTTTGTTTCACTGTCCTGCTGCCATTTTGCGTAACATTCCAAGCCGCAAAAATGCGCCACATAGTCCATCGCTTCCGGCGTTTTTGCCTCTGAGAGCGGCACTTCCTTACGGCAAATATCGCACGCTATTTTTTCAACTTCGGGCAATTTCTTATCCATCGTCTGACTCCCCTGATATGTTTTTATGGCACAGCGCAGAATATCGGGGAATCAGAGACGGCGCAAGCCGCACGGCTTAAACCAGTTCCCCCCAAAGATCGTGCGTATCCGAATCGGTAATCACCACTTTGACCTTGTCGCCCACTTTCAGATGTGATCCGCCATTGATATAAACCTGGCCGTCGATTTCGGGCGCATCAGCGTAACTGCGCGCAATCGCACCATTTTCGTCCACTGTGTCCACCAGCACCGTCATGGTCTTGCCGATCTTGAGCCTGAGTTTTTCTTCGCTGATTTCTTCCTGCAACCACATCAGACGCGCCAGGCGTTCCTGCTGCACTTCAGGCGGTACGTGATCCGGCAAGTCGTTGGCGACAGCGCCATCCACCGGCGAATAGGCAAACGCACCGACGCGATCCAGTTGCGCTTCTTCGAGAAAATCGAGCAGCTCCTCGAACTCCTCCTCGGTCTCGCCCGGGAAGCCGACGATGAAAGTGCTACGCAGCACCAGCTCCGGGCATATCTCGCGCCATTGTTTGATGCGCGCCAGGACATTATCGCTATTACCGGGCCGCTTCATCAGTTTCAAAATACGCTGATTGGCGTGCTGAAACGGGATATCCAGATAGGGCAATATCTTGCCCTGCGCCATCAGCGGGATCACTTCGTCCACATGCGGATAGGGATAGACGTAATGCAGGCGCACCCATACGCCCAGTTCACCGAGAGCGGCGACCAGTTCAGTCATGCGTGTCCGGAGCGGTTTGCCACCCCAGAAACCGGTGCGGTATTTCACGTCCACCCCGTATGCGCTGGTGTCCTGTGAAATCACCAGCAGTTCCTGCACGCCGGCGTTGACCAGATTTTGCGCTTCCTGCATGACATCGCCCACCGGACGGCTGACCAGATCGCCGCGCAGACTGGGGATGATGCAGAAAGTGCATCTGTGGTTGCAACCCTCGGAAATTTTCAGATAGGCGTAATGTTTTGGCGTGAGGCGTATGCCTTGCGGGGGAACCAGATCGGTATAGGGATCGTGCGGTTTGGGCAGATGTTGATGCACCACCTCCATCACTTCGTCTGCCGCGTGCGGGCCGGTCACCGCCAGCACCCTGGGGTGCGCCTGCCTGACCACATCGCCCTTCGCACCCAGACAACCCGTGACGATCACACGGCCATTTTCCGCCAGCGCTTCGCCTATCGCATCCAGCGATTCTTCCACTGCACTGTCGATGAAACCGCAGGTATTCACCACCACCAGATCAGCATCCTGATAGCTGGACGAAATCAAATAGCCTTCAGCACGCAATCGCGTCAGGATATGTTCAGAATCCACCGTTGCCTTGGGGCAACCGAGCGAAACAAAACCGACCTTGGGGATGGAATTATTCATTTTATTATTCAGAGAGTTACAACAAAATTAACCAGATATATCGACGACACGCCCGCCACGATCAACAACACCTGCTCCAGCGTATCGCGCAAGCGGGTGCGTTGATGCAGCCCGGGGATCAGATCAGCCACCGCAACATAAAGCATGCTGGCAGCCGCCAGAGCCAACAGGGTAGGCACCACGCTCTGCATGGACTGCAAGGCAAAATACGCCAGTACGCCACCCACCAGCATGGCCAGACTGGACAGCAGGTTGAGCGCCAAGGCTTGCGTCTTGCTGTAGCCTGAATGCAGCAGAATCATGAAATTTCCGACTTCCTGCGGGATTTCGTGCGCGATGATGGCCAGCGCGGTAACAAAGCCCAGCTGTACATCGGTCATGAAGGCCGCTGCGATGATCACGCCATCGACAAAATTGTGAAAAGTGTCGCCGACCATGATCATCATGCCGCTGCGGCCATGCACGGTATTTTCGTGCGGCTCGTGTACCTCGCAATGATCGTGATGACAATGACGCCACAACAACAGTTTTTCCAGCGTGAAGAACAGCAGGATGCCGAACAGAATTGTTCCGCTGAGTTTGACAACGTTATCCGTCAGCGCGATTGCTTCCGGGAGAATATCGAGAAACACCGCGCCCAGCAGTGCGCCAATGGCATAACTGACCAGCGCGTTCACCCAGTGCGCACGCGCATTCAGCGCAAACAAGGCCGCGCTCAGAACGCTAAGCACGCCACCCAGCAGGCTGGACGCAATAATCCACAGCAATACGGTCATGAGATTCAGTTAAAAATTCAAGGGTGCGAATTATAGCGGATTGCGCCGCATTCAAAGTGGCTTACGCAGCTGACATGCCGCGTGATAGCATTCGGCGCTCTCTTTGAATGTTTAAAAAACCATGACCATGCTGCCGATTTTCTCACCGCTGGAATCCCGCGTACTGGGCGTACTGATAGAAAAAGAAAAAACCGTACCGGACACTTACCCGCTGTCGGTGAACACCCTGACTCTGGGGTGCAATCAGAAAACCGCGCGCGACCCGGTCATGTCCGCCACTGAGTCTGAGGTGCTGGAGGCCATAGACAGCCTGAAAAGTCATGCGTTGATCATCGAGTCCAGCGGCGGCCGCGTGATGCGCTATGCTCACAATGCGCGCAGGGCGTTTAAATTGCCGGAACAGTCGGTCGCGCTGTTGGCAATATTAATGCTGCGCGGCCCGCAGACTGCGGGCGAATTGCGCCTCAATTGTGACCGCCTGCACCCGTTTGGCGACATTTCCTCGGTGGAGGCCTTCCTGGACGAACTCGCTGAATCCGAAACTCCCTGGGTGATCAAACTGCCCAAATTGCCCGGCTCGCGCGAACACCGCTGGACGCATTTATTGTGTGGCGAGATAGACATCGAGGCGCTTCAGGCAAGTTCGCATACTGCTCACCGCCGTGCGGACGACACCAACGAACTGCAGGCGGATGTTGCGCGTCTGCGCGAAGAAGTAGCAACGCTGCGCGCAATGGTAGAGAAAATGCAAACGGCGCTGGGAATATAAACGGCGAGTCGAAAGTGGAGCGGCACTGCATGCCTCAGTGGAAAGTAAGTGCAAAACATAACAACCGGGCATGCCCCACTCCCCACTCCCCACTCACTCGCCGTTATCCAGCCAGATAAATGTCGCCTGCCGCCCGGTTATGCCATCGCGACGGTAGGAAAAAAACCGATCGGGCTCACCATAGGTGCAATATTCGCCGCCGTAAATTTGGGTAATGCCGAGCGCGTTCAGGCGTAAACGCGCCAGCCTGTAGATGTCGGCCAGATATTTGCCTGACCGTCCTGGCATGAATGCCACAGCGGCTTCGGGGTCCGTTTCCACAAAAGCCGCACGCACTTCCTCGCCCACCTCGAACGCCTGCGGACCGATCGCCGGGCCTAACCACGCCATCAGATTCTGCGGCAGCACGCCCATCGCCTGCACGGTGGCTTCGATCACGCCTGCCGCCAGGCCTCTCCATCCGGCATGTGCCGCGCCGACCACGCTGCCCTGCCGGTCGCACAGCAATACCGGCAGACAATCTGCGGTCATCACTACGCACACACCCCGCCGCGCGATGCAGGCATCCGCCACCGTCCGGCAGCCTGCCCTGTCGGCATCCGCCACCACCGTGCCATGCACCTGCTCCAACCATACCGGCTCAGACGGCAACAGGCTGTTGAGCAGCATGCGGTTGCGCGCCACGCTCAGCGGGGCGTCGCCGACATGGCTGCCGAGATTAAGGCTGGGGTAGGGAGCCACACTGACGCCGCCCTGCCGGGTGGTCTGCAACGCCCGGACATTTTCGGGCGCAGGCCACTCGGGAATGATTAAATAATCACTCAGGCTCATTCAACGCGCTGTTGATTTGTTTAAGCAACTGCTGCATATCCTCAGGCATGGGCGCATGCCATTCCATCAGTTCGCCGCTGACAGGATGCTCAAGCGCCAGACGGGTGGCATGCAGGGCCTGACGCGGAAAACCGGTCAACAGCTCGCGCAGTTGCAGCACGCATTTCTGCGGTCCTTTCAGATATACGCTGTCGCCGACCAGTGGGTGTTTGAGATAGCTCAGATGCACGCGTATCTGGTGTGTGCGCCCGGTCTCCAGGGTGCAGCGCAGCAGTGTGCAGCTGGGGTACGATCTTTCCACCTTGTAGTGCGTCACGGCATCCTTGCCCGTTTCGATCACCGCCATTTTGACCCGATTCGACGGATGACGGCCTATAGGCTGATCCACAAAACCACCATGCTGCAACTCACCATGCACCAAAGCCAGGTATTCGCGCTTCACACTGCGTTCCTGCAACTGACGCACCAGATTGGTTTGCGCGATCAGCGTCTTGGCAACCACCAGCAAACCGCTGGTATCTTTATCCAGGCGGTGCACGATACCGGCGCGCGGCACGGCTGCCAGTTGCGGCGCATGATGCAGCAGCGCGTTCAGCAGGGTACCCTGCCAATTGCCGCTGCCGGGATGCACCACCAGACCTACCGGCTTATTAATCACCAGCAGCGCGTCATCCTCGTAAACGATGTCCAGCGGGATGTCTTCGGCCAGATAAGGCTGCTCGGAGAGGGTCGATTGCGGCAACACCTCCAGCTTCTCGCCCCCCCAAACTTTTTGTTTGGAAATGGCGGGAGCGCCGTCCAGCAACACTTGTTGCTGGGCAACCCACTCCTGCAATCGGCTGCGCGAATATTCCGGCAGCAACCTGGCCAGCGCCTGATCCAGGCGCAGACCGGCATAATCGGAGGGGACGACAAAATGGATTACATCGTCGTCGGGTGCGCTATAATCGCGCAAATTTATTTCGGAATCAGTCATGCGCCATAGTTTAGCTGTATTTTTGTTACTTACGTTAACTGCTTGCAATATGCTGGACCCGCTGCCGACCGGAGACCCGTCCAGCGTATCCAGTCAGGTGCCCGCAGATGAGCTCTACCGTCAGGCAAAAACGGAGCTGGACGATGGCAGCTACAGCTCGGCCATCAAGCTGTATGAAACCCTGCAATCGCGTTACCCCTATGGCCGGTATGCACAACAGTCCATGCTGGAAATGGCTTACGCCTATTACCGTCAGGGCGAGCCCGACCCGGCAATTGC